>NZ_JBEYXJ010000018.1:0-110611 GCF_040645015.1 Streptomyces sp. NPDC046881
ATGGTCCGCGACCGCCGCCTGGTGGTGCGGCTGCGCGTCGAGCGGGCGTACGGCATCCCGAAGGGCTGAGCCGCGGCCAGCGCGATCCGGTCCGCGACAAGGCGCGCGTCAGAACCGTGTCAGGGTCAGCCGGATTCCGGTGGGCGCGGTGTCCTGGATGTAGGAGGCGAAGTCGGCCACGTCGTCGAAGGCGAAGCCGTAGGCCTTGCCGTCCCGGGTCGCCGCGTGGATGGCTTTCGCGTAGTGGTTGGTGCGGTCGGTCCGGTAGAAGGCCGAGGCGTCGGTGACGGGCTGGTCGGGGTTGCTGAGGAGGGTGGAGCGGTTGAAGCCGGCGCCCAGGACGGCGGCGACAGGACCGGTGGTGCCGTCGTTCGGTGCGGCGAGGTTGCCGTCACAGAAGAGGACGTCTCGGGTGGACGGCTTGCCGAAGGTGACCGGGGCCGGACCGTCGAACGTGAACCTGTCGGCGCGCACCCGGCCCGTGAAGGTGCCCGCGTTGGTGGTGACCTTGAGGTCCTTGCCGGTGTAGGTGCTCCACACCTGGTCGATGTACGGGGCGAAGTAGTCCTTGGCGAACAGGCCCGCGTCCAGGCCGTGTCCGGGCGCGATGACGCGCAGGTCGTCGACGACCAGCGGGGCGAACTCCGCGACCTGCTTGACCGCGCTGAACACCGAAGCCCGGCCGCCGTCGCGCAGGGTGCCCGTGGTCTGGTCCTTGGCTCCGGTCAGCCGGATGCTCATCGGCACGCTGAACATGTCGACCATGGTCGTGTTGCAGAACATGCCCGCGGCGTTGTAGGTGAACTCGGCGCAGTCGTGCAGTACGCGGTAGTTGGGGTCGGAGGTCACCCAGCCGGCGGGGTACTGCAGTGCCGGGTTTCCGTTGCCGTCCTTGACGACCTTGAACTTCAGCTTCTGCCCGAGCGACACGTATATGCGGCCGGACATGTAGGGGAGCTTGAGGGTGGCCTCTCCGCTCGCGGGCAGGGAGAGGGCGTAGTCGGTGAAGCCGTCCGCGCCGTTGTCGGACAGGGCTATCGGAGCCAGGGTGCCGTCAGGGGTGACCCGTACCTGCTTCCCGTCCTGGTTGCCGACGATGTAGACGTGCACCGAGGCGTTGTCGAACGAGCCGCTGTCGTTGACGATCGTCAGCGGCAGCGCGCCCGCCGCGGCGGCCTTCGTGCCGTTGTCCGCCGTACCGGCGAGGGCGTAGGGGCCGAGGGCCGCGACGGCGGGGGCGGCCACCGCCGCTCCGCCCAGGGCGAAGAACAGCTTGCGGCGGGTGAGACTGCGCTGGTGACGTGCTGCCATGTGGCGTGCCTTTCGTTGGTACATGTGCCTCTGGGAGGCGAGTGGGGGGTGGGTGGGGGGTTGGTGGGGTGGGTCGTCCGCCCTGCGGGTCAGCCCACGGTCCACTTCTGGTTGGCGGTGCCGCCGCAGGTCCAGATCTGTAGCCGAGTGCCGTCGGCGGCCGAACCGCCCGTGGCGTCCAGGCACTTGTCCGCCCCGACGTTGGTCAGGTCGTGGGCGGCGGTGTAGGTCCACTGCTGGGCCTTGCTGCCGTTGCAGGTGTAGAGCTGGACGGGGGTGCCGTCCCCGGTGGAACCGCCGCGCACGTCGAGGCACTTGCCCAGCGCGCGGACGGTGCCGTCACTGCCCAGCGTCCACTTCTGGGCGTCGGCACCGGTGCAGTCGTGCAGTTGGATCGGCGTCCCGTCCGCGGCGGAGGCGCCGGCGACGTCGACGCACATACCGCCGATGCCCTTGATGGCACCGCTCTTGCCCGTCGACCCGGTCGAGCCGCCCGTGCCGGAGGTCGAGACGCGGACGTAGTCGATGGTCATCGTCTGCGGGAAGGAGGTGGCCGAGTCGGGGCTGCCGGGCCAGTCGCCGCCGACGGCGAGGTTCAGGATGAGGAAGAACGGGTGGTCGTAGACCCACTTCTTGCCGCCGAGGTCGGCCGGCGTGCGGGTCTCGTAGACGTGGCCGTCCACCGACCAGGTGATCGCCGTCGGGCTCCAGTCGACGGCGAAGACGTGGAAGTCGTCGGCGAACGCCTTGCCGTCGGGCAGGGTGTAGGCGGCGCCGAGGCCGCCGGAGCCGGAATAGCCGGGGCCGTGGATGGTGCCGTGGACCACGCCGGGCTCGTGACCGACGTTCTCCATGATGTCGATCTCGCCGCTGTTGGGCCAGCCCGCGCTCCCGAGGTCGTTGCCGAGCATCCAGAAGGCCGGCCAGACACCCCGGCCGCGCGGGATCTTGATGCGGGACTCGAAGTGGCCGTACGCCTGGCTGAAGGTGCGGGCCGTGTTGAGCCGGGCCGACGAGTACTGGCACGTCCCGTTCCAGCACTGCAGTCCGGAGTCGGTGTTCTTGCGCGCCGTGATCACCAGGTGGCCTTCGCCGTCAAGGGCGGCGTTCCGGTTGCCCGGCGTGTAGTACTGCAGCTCGTGGTTGCCGTTGCCCGAACCACCGGTCTCGAGCGTCCACTTGGCGGGGTCGGGGGCGCTTCCGGCGCTGCCGTCGAAGTCGTCGGACCAGGTCACCGCGGTGGGTGCGGCGCTGGCCCGGTTCGCGCCGGAACCGGTCGTGGTGATGAGGACGGCGGTGACGAGAGCGGCGGCGACCAGTGAGACCAGTCCGCCGAGCGTCCACCGCCGAGCGCGATGAGCTGCCATGGCTGGGATGAACCTTGTCTTGTGGGGGATTCAGGTGGTTCCGCCCGTACGGCGGGCCGCGGACGAGGAGGCAAAGTGTTCCGATTGAGAGCGCTCTCTCGACTGCGGTGAGCCGCGGGTGGACCCCGATGGTACGCACCACGGTTACCTCGGCCAACTTGTCCGCGGCGCGCTCAACACCCTCTGAACTGCGGTTACTTGGAAAGCGAGTCGAGGGTCAAGGTCGCTTAAGGAGTGTTTAAGCCTCCCTTAAGTGAAGCGGCTCCGCACTGGACGCTCATCGGAATGGCCAATTCCGGCGATGTGGCCGCATTCGCACACAAGGGCCGCACTCGAACCCGTGCATGACATCGCCATTCGGATTCGGACAGAAGACACTGCACTCCACGTGACCTCGGCGGGATCGCCCCGTCCAGGGCCGGAGTCCGGGGCACCGCCGTCAGGCGCTGGACGGTCTGGGCTATGCGGCGGGCTCGGTGGGCGGGGGTGAGCGGGTGGGGGTGGGTGTCGGGGGGCAGGCCGAGGTTGGTCATCAGCTGCTGCTGGCCGGGGTGAAGGGTCTGCCAAGTGGCCAGATGCCGGTGCAGCCAGGAGCCGGTCTTCACTCCGGCGAGCTGGGTGCCGCGGGTGAGCGCGGCAGCGTCGGCGCCGGTGGCGAGGTGGGCGCGTAGCAGGTGGTATGTGCGGCGCCAGTCCACTCAGTGCGGCAGCCGCCAATCGGGGGCAAGCGCGGTGAGGGCGTCCGCGCGGGCGCCAGCCAGTTCGTTCTCGGCGGCGAGGTGGCGCTGTTCGGCGAGCCAGGCGCCGATGGGGGTGGTGGCGGGGGCGGCGAGGTGGCCGTGAGTGCGGAGGTAGTCGGTGCGGCGGCGAGGCGTGCGCGCCATGCTGCGTCGTGCTTGTCCCAGGTCATGCCCAGGGCGTCGAGTTCGGCGGTCCAGTCCGCCTCCAGCCGGCCGGCGGTGCGGGCGTCGCGCATGGGGGTGATGAAGGTGCCCAGCCGGTAGCTGACGGGGCGGTGTAGTCGGCGGGGACGTCGAGGGCGTTCGGGGTGGACGGTGAAGTCGAAGTGCCAGCGCCGGGCGATGACGTCGCTGGTCTCGCGCGGGAGGCGGGTTGGCCCTGTCCGGGAGGCGCTCCAGGATGTGGTGGTCGTGGCCGGCGGGCGCGCGCAGGCGATCGCCCACACCGGCTCGTACGCGGTGCCGAGGATGTTCTCGGCGTCGGTGCCGGGCCGTCGCCCTTCTCACCCTCGCCTGTGATGCCGCCCGCGCCCGCGCCGGTGGGGCGGGCGTGTTCAGGCGGCGGCGCAGGTCGGTGTCGGTGAGGTGGGCACCACGATGCGATACTCCCCCGCGCGGCCGTCGGCGACCGCCTGCGCCAGCGGGCACTCAAAAATCTTCTTTCCGTAGACGGCCTCGTTGTCCATGCTGTTGGCGAAGGACTCCCCGCCCGCGGCGCCGCGGTGGTGGTGGCGGGCGCGGGTGAGGTCGGCGGAGTCCGTCAGCTCCGGCGCGGCGAAGATCCGGGGGGTGGTAGACGCGGCGGTCCGCGCGGATCCGCTGCGCGTCGTTGACGATCGCCCACTTCTGATCGGCCCGGCTCGCGATCCGGTGCGCCTCGTCCATGACGGCCAGGTCGAACGGCGGGACCGCGTACCCCGTGTACTGGGTTTCCTCGAGCTTGTTCAGGGAGTCGTAGGTGCAGATCACCGTCAGGGCCGGGGTCTGGTCCTGCTCCTCCCCCACCACCGACACCAGCCCGCCCAGCGTGTGCGGATCGGTGGTCGACATGACCCGGGCTGCTACCAGGTCGTCCCGGCCGGCTACGTCCAGGGAGGAGACGATCACCATGTGCTCGCACATGGCCGTCCCCACGCCAGGCCAGCGCCGTCTGCGCTGCTAGGTCAAGGGTGGGCACCACGAACAGCACCAGCCGCGCGCCGACTCGGTCCGCGACGCGGATGGTCACCAGCGTCTTCCCGGGCCCCGTCGCCGACACGAACAGGCCCCGCGTCGCCGGGCGGCGCAGGTGCCGTACGAGCCGGTTCCCCGGCGGACCGCTCCCCTGCAGGGGGAGACGATCTCATCGGGGAAGGTGGCTCGCCGAAACGTCGCTTGGCATGACGAGGTGCTCGAGTTCTGTGGCCGGTGCCAGGTATATCGCGTTCGACCACATTGATCGCTATCGCATCCTTTCCCGTCGGAGCATTGATACCTCAACGGGTTTACATAGAATTTCTGGATGCCTTCTTTTCGCGCCCTGGAATGCCTCATCGCTGTCGCGGACACCGGATCGATCACTCAGGCCGCATTGCTGCTGCACTCCTCGCAACCGGCCGTGTCCCACCAGATCGCCTCACTGGAGCGCGAGGCCCGCACGGCCCTGCTGCGTCGCGAGGCACGGGGGGTCAGGCTCACCGCCGCGGGGCGGGTCGCGGTCGCTGATGCCCGACGGGCGGTCGAGGCGGCTACCGCCGCTGTTCGGTCGGCTCGGGCGGTGGGAGAAGCCGGGGGCGGGTCGCTGCGGATCGGCTGCGCGCAAAGCCTTACCGTCGTCTTGCTCGCTCCGGTGCTCCGCCACTGGCGCCGGCGTCACCCGGAAGTGGCCATCACTCTGCATGAACTCGCCGTCATGGACGAGGCGCTGAGGCTGGTCGAGTCCGACGAGGTTGACGTCGCGGTGCTGCCGGACCCCCCATCCGACCGTTTCCAGGTCACTGCCGTCGCCGAGGAGGAGATCGTGCTGGCTGCGCCCACCGGCCACCCACTGGCCCAACGGGCCTCAGTGCGGATCCAGGACCTCGATGGCGCGCCACTCGTGCACTACACGGCGGACAACCGCCTCGGCGCATGGCTCGACCGGTCCTTCGCCCGGGCCGGGGTCCACCCGGAGGCGGTCATGCGGACGTCCGTTACTGCTACGGCACCCCAACTGGCCGCCGCCGGACTGGGCGTCGCGGTCTGTCCGGTGAGTGCGGTCGGTGCGGGCTTTCCGGGCGTGGTCCGGCCGTTCTCACCGCGGTGGACCAGACAATTGATGGCGGTGACCTCTGCCAACACCGATCCGCTCGTCGCGCGGTTCATCGCGGGGCTGCGCCGTCACGGAGTGCGGGTCCCGCGCAGCGTACAGACGCAGCTCGACGAGGGTGTCGTGGTCGCGGGCGAGTGACCACAGAACGCTCTGAGCCCGGCAGGACCCAAGGCGCGGCTACTCGTCACGTCGTGGCTCGACCATGGCGTGACCGTACGGCGTAGCCAGGGCCACGCCTGCGCGTCAGCGCACGCCTGTGGTCCACCCGTGCTCTCTCGCCCGCTGCAAGCCGTAGCCCCCGAGCATCCCAGCTCAGCACAAGGCGCGCCGTGAATTCCGAGAGCCGCGTCGGCGTCCTTCCGACCGAGACACTGCTCGGCTGCGGCCGCTGACATGGTTCTCCCGACACTCGGGAATCCGACGAGGATGAGGCATCCAAAAAATCTCTGGAGTGCCGTCGACTTATGAATGACTTCGAGGGAACAGCGGGCAGCCCCTGATCGCTGCACACAACATGGCCTCCCGCCCGCAGCGAGCGGGAAGCGTCTTACACGAGAAAGAAGGCTCCCATGTCACAGGCATTCATTACGGGTGGCTCGGGTTTCATCGGACGGGCCCTGATCCGCCGGCTTGTCGGAGAAGGCCATACGGTCCGCGCACTGGTCCGCAGCGAAGCGTCGGCCGACAAGGTCGCGGCCCTCGGCGCGCAGCCGGTGCAGGGCCGGTTGACGGAGCCGGCCAGCTGGCAGGACGCGGTGGCGGGCAGCGACGTACTGTTCCACCTGGCCGCCGAGACAGACATCACCGCCGACCGCGAGCGCCACGAGCAGGTGACGGTCGGTGGCACCCGAGCGGCTGTGGAAGCAGCCCGTACCGCGGGGGTCGCCACCTTCGTCCACTGTGGCAGCGAGGCCGCGCTTCTGGCCGGCGAACCGCTGCTGGACGTGAACGAGACTGCACCGCTGCGGCCGGACTCGGAAGCCGCCTACTGCGCGGCCAAGGCCATCGCCGAGCAGGTCGTGCTGGATGCCGACGCACCGGGCTTCACCACCGTCTCCATACGACTGCGGTTTGTCTGGGGCCCTGACAGCAGCCTGACCGAAGGCCTGGCCGCTGCGGCCAAGGCCGGGCAGTTTGCCTGGATCGACGGCGGCCGGCACACCACCGATGTGACGTACGTGGACAACGCCGTCGAGGGCTTGATACTCGGATGGCAGCACGGCCGGCCGGGTCAGGCCTACTTCGTCACCGACCAGCATCCAGTCATCCTGCGGGATTTCCTGGAGACACTTTTCTCGCTCTACGACGTCGACGCGCCCATCCCCGACATGGACGCCGAGACCGCCGCCCATGTGGTGCCGGTACCCGCCCGGTGGTTCGTCGGACAGCCGTGCACGCTGCGCACCGACAAAGCCGTGACCGAACTGGGATACCGGCCCATCGTCCCGCATGCCGCCGGTTTCGCCGCCGTGAAGGAAGCGCTCGCCCCCGACGCCGCGTGACGGCCTGACGGGGTTACACCTGACCATGGTGTCCGCCCTACTCGGGTGGTGGAGCCAGCACAGGTGGGTGAACGCACGTTGTTCGACCTGGCGCTGGGCGCCCGGTCCGAGTCGTGCTCGGTGCGGCGGCAGGCGATCAGCGGTAACACACCGATATCCCGGACCAGGCGACGATAGTTGTTGTTGTCATAACCAGGGTCGGCTTCCGATACCGGCGACGAGCCCGAGGGGCTGCTGCCCGATCCAGTAAGCACTGCCGTTCGCCGGGGCTATCGCGCCATGCCCTTCTCCGTGCGGAAGCGCGATGGGTTCCGGTACGACCGCGGGCATGGAGCTGGCCCTGCTCAAGTGCCCGGCCATCGTGTGTGGTCGGGCGCGCCGGTGCGGGTGGGTCCGGTCAGCGGTGAACCTGGACGCAGGGATCGCCGGACGGCTCCGCGCGGCGGCCTCGCCGGCCGGGCCGGAACGGGGCGGGCATGAGCCCACGTGAACCGCTACGCGATGGCTCAGCACTACCTGCCACAGGAAGGCCCCAAGCCGGACCGGACCCGGCACGCGCTGATGATTGCCCCACCAAAACTGCGGCAGACGCGGGCCGCACCGCCCTGACTCACGAAACCGCAACCGGCTGACCACACCCATGCCCTCGATGCCCGCACTCCTGTATCCGTTCGGGAGCGTTTCTGCGTGTGCACCATCCCCATCACTGATGAGCCCCACCCTCCTCAGCACTCACACGCCAACGGCGTCCAAGGACGACTCAAAGCGCTGATGCGGGATCACCGGGCAGCCGCAGGGCTGGCCGGCCATCGCATCGGTGCCGACCACCGTGCTCACGACGAGCGAGGCAACGGTGCCGCCCGGCGAACCGACAGTGCTCGAGGGCGCGCGTCGTTGGTCAGACGAGAGGGAAGCGGTCGCTGCGAGTCGGCTGCACGGACAACCCGGCCAAGCGTTGAGCACCCAGGGTGCCCGGCTGTCACCGATCGATCAGGGTACGGTCACCCGGCCCGCTGGGTTGTCTCCCCGGCCTGGGCGGGTACCGCGGGCAGCGGGACGGTGCAGGAGGCGCAGCGTCGGGCCTGGGCCGGAACCGGGCTGAGGCACTCGGGGCAGTCCCGCTTGGGGGCTTGGACGTCGTGGTGGGGAGCGAGACGCTCATGCAGCTTGTTGATCGGGAGTACGACGAGGAAGTACAGGGCGCTGGCGATGAGGAGGAAACTGATGGCCGCGTTGATGAAGGCGCCGTAAGGGAACTTGGTGGCGCCTACTGCGAAGGTCTTGCGGGCCATGTCGCCGGTGGCACCGGTGGCCAGTCCCACGAGCGGGGTCAGAAAGGCGCTGACGAAGCCGTTGACGACGGCGGTAAACGCCGCTCCGATCACGATGCCGACTGCCAGGTCGACCACATTGCCGCGCAGGATGAAGCTGCGGAAGCCCTTCACCTTCTCACCCCTTCAAGATTCATGACGTCGACGGGCGGCACCACGGCGCCTCACCCCGGATGCCCTGCCACGTCTCACCCATGCCTGCTGGGCGGCGGCACCACGGCCGCCGCCGGCTCGCCGAGGCGTCCGGACGACTCCGCGAAGTTCCCGTCAGGTCTTTGTGGTCAGATCGCCGCGCTGGCTACCGCTTTGGCTCGCTCAGGGTCACTCGGGCGGGTCGACCCGTGATGGGAGCTGCTGCCAGCAGTGGCGGACGTGCTTGCGGCGGTCAGGGCGGCAGCCGCGTGCTGATCGGACATGGCTGTGAGCGTCCTTCGTACGGGTACTGGTCCGGATGCGGGGGGCCGGTATCCGTGCCGTACCGGCCTTCCCGTCTCTTTGTGCGCGTCAGCCGGGCCAGGTTCCGGTAAGGCGGCGAACGGAAGTGGCGCCGGCGCGGTCGACGGCCGCCTTGGCTCCGGCGAGGATTGCGCGGCGCCGGGCCCCGCCTGCCGCGCACGGCGGTCCGCCGTTCACCCACGGAGCGGCGTCGCGGCGTCGCCCGCCGGCTCCTCCGAGAAGCGGAGCAGGAAGAGGACGGGATGGGGATGTCCTCGTACGGGGTAGGCGAGCGGGACGACGCGGGGCGGTCCGGCGCGCTGCTTGAGGGAGGGTCAACGTATGCAATTCGACGACGATGCTGCTCTGGACACGTCCGAGGTCGAGGACGGTCGGGGAGGTGCGCTGGGCGGGATCCCCGGCGGCGGGAAGACCATCGGCGGGGGACTGATCGGGCTCGTCGTGCTGGTCGCGTCCGTGCTCTTGGGTGTCGACCCCGGCATGTTCGGCTCGGGCAGCAGCGACACGTCCTCGTCCGGCACGTCAGCCGCGGACCTCGCGGCGGACTGCCGGACCGGTGCCGACGCCAACCGCAAGGACGAGTGCCGGATCGTCGCCGTGGTCGACAGCGTGCAGGCATTCTGGAAGCAGACGGAGACAGCCGCCGGCAAGCCCTACCAGCAGGCCCCGACATTCCTGTTCACCGGCAGTGTGAACACCGGCTGCGGGAACGCGACTTCCGACGTCGGCCCCTTCTACTGCTCAGCCGATGACAAGGTCTATCTCGACCTCGGCTTCTTCAACGACCTGAGCAGCAAGTTCGGCGCCAAGGGCGGCCCATTCGCCGAGGCCTACGTCATCGCGCACGAATACGGCCACCACTTCCAGGACCTCAGCGGAACGATCTCCCGCGGCAGCGGAAAGGGCCAGAACAGCGGCTCGGTGAAACTCGAGTTGCAGGCGGACTGCTACGCCGGGGTGTGGGCCCACCACGCCACCACCACCCCCGACCCCAAGAACGGTAAGCCACTGATCACCGACTTGACGAAGGACGACATCGACCGCGGGCTGGATGCGGCCGCCGCCGTCGGAGACGACCGTATCCAGCAGCGCTACCAGGGCAAGGTCACACCCGACACCTGGACCCACGGCTCCGCCGGCCAGCGCCAGCAATGGTTCTCCACCGGCTACCGCTCCGGCCGCGTAGCCAGCTGCAACACGTTCAGCTGACCACACTCACGAGAGGAGCCCGCCAGGAGCCGATCGCGCACCGCGACCCGTCCAGCTCCCCGGACGCCGAGTACGCCGGGCTCTGACGTCCCGCTACAGTCCTGCTGATCAAACCACGCTGGATCGCCCCACCCGGTGGGCGCGTACGACGTCGGCGAGCGACGGCAACGGACAACGCTCTTGCCGTACGGGCGCTGTCCGTTGCCCGGCTGGCTACGAGCCGACGGGTGGTGCGTCACCTCGGGCCGTACTCCTGTGGCCACTGTCCAGTGATCTTGCCGTCGGGCGTCAGGGTGAACCGGGTTCCGTCCATATCCGTCGTGGCACTGGCTCGCGTTCCGTACGCCTTCATGGTGAAGTCCTCCGCCTTGCCCATGTGCACGTGCGCCTCAGCGGCGCGGCTCCACGAGTTGACCCGCACCTGCACTCCCCAGTGGTTCACTTGCGGCTTGTCCCGCCAGGGCCCCCAGCTGCTCTGCGGTAGCAGCCCCGTGCCTCGGCCCGAGAAGACGTACCAGCTGGCGAGGCCAAGCAGGGTCACGGCCGCGGCGAGCGCAAACGCGGTCGGCCGGCGACGGATGCGGAAGGAGAGAGCCACTTGATGGGTTCCTTCATGGTTCGGGGAGCGCTTCGCCGCAGTCCAAGACGGTCCCCGGCCGGGTCGCGTTCCTGATCGCCCGGATCAATCGGTTTGACCCTTTCCTGTCCGGGTCAAGCTGCCGCACCGTCAGGCCGACCAGATGCTGCCGGCCGTGGCCATGTGGACCTCCGTGCCGACGCCGCCGGGGCCGGTCTCCTGGAACTGGGAGACCCTTCCGTCGGACCAGCCCACCAGGGTGCCCCAGTTGTTGCCGCCGGTGAAGTCGCCGGCGGTCACCAGGGGGGCGTCCGCTGGGTTCGCCGCGGAAGGCTTGCAGCGCCCGAAGCTCGTCTATGACGGCGTGCGATACGACATGGAGTTGCACGCTCGATTGACCAGTGATCCCATCCCTTCCCCGTCTGACAGTCACTCCTGAAGTACGGGGTCTGGCCGGTTGGGCGGAGAGAGACCAGGGAGATGACCTTTCATGCCGCTCCCCCACTCCGGTCTTGGCCGGCGCGGGGCCCTGGTGGTGCAGCCTGCCCGGCGGAGAGTCGGCTCTGTGGTATTCAGGGCAGGCAGGCAGGTGCGCCCGGGCATAGCCGGCACCCGGTGCGTATCCATCGCTCACCGGGATGACGGGACCGGTGGCTTCGCTCACGGCGCGCGCCCCGATCGCCACTGACGACAGAGCACGAACCGCCGGCCCGGCACGAGCCACGACGGGCTGGCCTACCCTCCGGAGGAATGCCGTGTGCCGTCTTTTCGGTCTCAGCAGCGCCCCGCGCCCGACACGCGCCACTTTCTGGCTGCTGGACGCCCCCGACAGCCTCAGCCGGCAGAGCCATCTCGACCCCGACGGCACCGGTCTCGGCTACTTCACCGCGGACGGCACCCCGCGCATCGACAAGGCTCCCATCGCTGCCTACCGCGACCGTGCCTTCGCCGAGGAGGCCCGCGAGGTCGAGTCGACAACCTTCATCGCCCACGTGCGCTTCGCCTCCACTGGCAGCCTGGACGTCCGCAACACCCATCCCTTCGAGCAGGACGGGCGGCTTTTCGCCCACAACGGGGTCATCGAAGGCCTGGACAAGCTCGACAACCACTTGGGTGAGGACCGGTCACTGGTGAAGGGTGACACCGATTCCGAGCGGTTCTTCGCCCTGATCACCCGGGAGACCCGGCAGCACGGCGGTGACGTCACCGAGGGCATCCGGCACGCCGCCCGCTGGATCGCCGGCAACGTGCCCGTCTATGCCATGAACCTGATCCTCACCACCCATGAGGGGCTGTGGGCGCTGCGCTACCCGGACACCCACGATCTGTACGTCCTCGAGCGCCGGGCGGGCGGCGAGCATGGCAGCCGGCATCTCGACCACAGCGGCAGCCACGGGCGCATGCGGATCCACTCATCCCATCTTGCCGAGCATCCCGCCGTCGTCGTCGCGAGCGAGCGTATGGACGACAACCCGCACTGGCGCGAGATGGAGCCCGGCGAACTGCTCCACGTCGGCCCCGACCTCCGCCTCACCCGCCGGATCGTCCTTCCCGACCCTCCGGCGCACCAGCTCACCCTCGACGACCTGCACCCCGACGTAGCCGCCTCCCAGAAGGCTGCCTGACGGTGCGAGCACCGCAACTATGGACATGGCCAGACACCAGGCTGCCGGTGCGAAGTCTCGATGTGACCCGAACGGGCGCGTGCACCCACATCGCACCGTACCCCCTCGTAGTACGCAAAAAATGGGTGCCGACGTGCTTCAGCAGCTCGCCGGTGACGGCCAGGTGGCCAACCTTGCCCGCTACATCGAGACTGGCGAGGTCACCGCCGAGGAGTAGGAGAGTCACGGCGATGGCCAGCCCCGGCGAAGGACTCGACATGGCGGTCCAGGGCGCGTTCACGTGCCCGATCCCGAAGTCCGCCGGGGCGCAGATGCGTTACCTGGTCAGGCAGCACCAGCGCAGCACCCGGCGCGTCGCCGAGCTGCTCGGCACCAGCCAGCGGGACTCGACCACTACCAGGTTCGTAACTGGACCTCGTGGCACCGGCACATCACCCTCGCCATGCTCGCTCGCCCTGGCCTTCCTGACCGTCGTCGCCGCCGGCTCGGCACCCGAGCGACCCGCCCAGCCGGCCCATCTCACCCGTGGTCACCCGCCGATCAGGCTGACCGTCCCGGAGATCCGACACCTATTCGCCGCCGTCTTCAACCCACCAACCGTGTCAGCGGCCAAGCTGCTGCACTGGTCCGGCTGGCGGCGACAACACCAGGCGGCAGCCCGCCGCAGCCACTCCGACGGCGCTCCGGCGACGAACCGACGGGATTGATCACGAAGCCGCACTGGAGCGCTAGGCGGTCACGCAGGGTGGGTCGTACGGCAGTTGGGGAACGTACCGGCTCCATTGCTGTCGGCTCAAGGCGCCGGAGCTGCCGACGCAGATACGGCTGATGGCGGACTCGACGTTCAGGTCCCAGAGCGTGGCCACGCCGTCGTCGGTGGTGGCGGCCAGGGTGTGACCGTCCGGGCTGAACGCCAGGACGTCGACGTACCCGGTCTCCACGGTCAGCGGCAGGCCGATGGCGGTGGGGTGGTCGGGATCGGTGACGTTCCACAGGCTGATGGTGCCGTTGTCGGTGTGTCCGGCCGCCGCGAGGGTGTGCCCGTCCGGGCTGAACACCACCGAGCCCAGGCTGCCGCCGGGTACGGTCAGGGGGCTGCCCCTGCGCGTGAGGTGGTTGGGGTCGGTGGCATTCCACAGGGTGACGGTGCCGCGGCTGCTTCCGGTGGCGAGCGTGCGACCGTCCGGGCTGAACGCGACCCGGGTGGCGTTCGGCTGGGGGATCGCCTGCCCGATGCGGACCCCGGGGTCCGTCGCACTCCACAGGCCGACCTCGTGGTTGCTGTCGTCGCCGCCGGCCGCCAGCATCGTGCCGTCGGGGCTGAACGCCAGGGACAGGACGGATCGGGTGCGGTTGTTGGAGATGCCGGGCTGGGCGACGGGGTGGGCGGGGTCGCTGACGTCCCACAGGGCGATGCTGCCACCGTAGCGGTCGTCGCCGGCCGCGGCCAGGGTGTGGCCGTCGGGGCTGAACGCCAGCGCGAAGATGCTCCCGTTCGCCCCGGTGAGGGTCTCCCGGAGACGGACGGGACGGCTGGGGTCGGCGGTGCTCCACAACGTGACGGTGCCGCCGCCGTCGCCCGCGGCCAGGGTCCGCCCGTCCGGGCTGAACGCCACGGCGTCGACCGGGTGCCCGGGGCCGGCGAGCGGATCACCGCTTGGAGCGGGGTGGTTCGGGTCGGTGGTGTTCCACAGCGAGACGGTGTTGTTCTGGTTTCCGGCGGCCAGGGTGCGACCGTCGGGGCTGAACGCCACGGACGCCACGTTGCCGCCGGCGCCGATGATCCGGGTCGGCGGCAGACTCCACAGGTCGACGTTGCCGTCGGCGTTCCCGGCGGCAAGGGTACGGCTGTCCGGGCTGAACACCACGGCGGTCACCATGTCGCCCGGCCCGGACAGCGGCCGGCCCAGTGGGACGATGACCCGGGGGTGGGTGACGTTCCACAGATAGACGGCGTGATCGGCGCTGCCGGCCGCCAGCGTGTGACCGTCCGGGCTGAACGCCACCGACATGACAGCCCGGGCGGGACCCGTCAGCGGCTTGCCCAAGGGGGCGGGGTGGCCGGGGTCCACGACCTTCCACAGGGAGACCGTGCCCCGTCTGGCCCCGACGGCCAGAGTACGGCTGTCGGGACTGAACGCGAGAGAGACGACGCGATGCCCGGTCTTCAGGGAACGGAGGCGGCGGGGGTGGACCGGGTCGGTGGTGTTCCACAGGCTGACGGTGCCGGCGTCGTCCTCGCATGCGGCGGCCAGGGTGTGCCCGGTGGGGCTGAACGCGATGCCACCGGAGAAGATGTCGGGGCAGTCAAGGTTCAGGGGCGCTTCCGAGGGGGCGACGTCGTCGGGGCGGGTGACGTCCCACAGGCTGACCAGTCCGGCGTGCCGGCCGGCGGCCAGGGTACGGCCGTCGGGGCTGAACGCCAGGGATTCGATGGAGGCCAGGGCGTCCCAGCCCTGAATGGCGGGACTCTTCAGCCGGCCGAGCAGGACGGGGTGGCTGGGGCTGGTCAGGCTCCACAGGTCGACGAATCCGCCGGAACCGGCGTCGCCGTTGTGGCTGGTGTGGCCGCCGACGGCCAGCACCCGGCCGTCCGGGCTGAACGCGAGCGACAGGATCGAGTTGACGGAACGGTCCACGGGCACGGGTTTGCCGAGCGCCAGCGGACGGCTGGGATCGGAGACGTCCCACAGCCGGACGAGGTTCTGGTCGACGTTCCCGGCCGCCAGCATGTGCCCGTCGGGGCTGTAGGCCACGGTGTACACGGCGCCGCGCGGGCCGGGAAGCCGGGTGTCCAGCGGTGTGTTCGCTGTCGAGATGAGCCGGGACGCCGCATCCCGGGTCGGGTCCATGCGGTAGGCGGTCAGCGCGAGTTGAGCGGACAGCGAGGGATCGGTCGGTGCCAGTTGCACGGCCGCCGAGGTGACTGCGGCGTTGACGGCCTGGTCGCGGGAGCGCAGGGCCGCGGCAGCGGCGTCCCGGGCCTGGGACTCCTGCCGGAAGGCGAATACCGCGGCCAGCGAGGCGACCACGGCCAGGACGGTGATGGTGGCGACCGCGGCGCGCCGGAGCCGTTGCCCGCGCCGCTGGTGGTGGCGGGCGGCCGCCAGGAATGCCCGGGCCGCGCCGCTGAGTTCCGGCCCGTGGGTCTCGGCCCAGGCGAGGGCGGTTTCCAGGCGGTTGCCGCGGTACAGCGCGGCCGGCTCCCGGCCGGCCCGTTCCCAGAGCGCGGCCGCCTCCTCCAGATCCTGTCGTACGAGGTTCCCGCCGCGGTCGTGCTCGATCCAGTCCCGCAGCCGGGGCCAGGCGCGGATGAGCACCTCGTGTGTCATCATCACCGTGTCCTGGTCCCGGGTCAGCAGCCGGCCACGGGTGAAGTCGTCCAGGACCCTGACCGTCGCTTCGCGGTCCGGCGCGTGACGCAGCAGCTCCTCGTACCGGACGCGGCGGCGGCTGTCGTCGGCGTCGCGCCCCACGATGACGAGCCGCAGGAACACCCACCGTGCGGCCTCCTGGCAGGGCGGCGGCAGGGTGTCGTAGAGCCTGTTCGCCGTGGTGGCGATGGCGCCCTGGATGCCGCCGGTGACACGGTATCCGTCCACGGTGAGCGTGTGGCCGTGGCGCTGCTGCCAGGTGGCCCGCAGGGCGTGGGCGAGCAGCGGCAGCCGGCCCGTGGTGCGCGCACCGGCCGGTCCCGCGACCGCGCCCAGATCCGCCAGCAGCACCTCGACCAGACCGTCTTCGACGTCGAGTCCCACGCTGCCGGCCGGGCGACGGATCGCCTCCTTGAGTTCGTCCTCCGTCATCGGCTCCAGCAGGACCGGTCCGGCCTGCAGCGCCGCCCGCAGCCGCGGATGCGCCGTGCACGCCGCATAGAAGTCCGCGCGGACTCCCAGCACGACGACCGCACCGCCCGTGGGCCGGGCCAGGCGGTCGAGCACGTCGATGAACCACTGCCGTTCGCCTTCGTCGCCGCAGGCCGTGAAGACCTCCTCGAACTGGTCCACCACGACGACCAGTCCGGCGGCGGGTGACTCCCCGATGGGCGCCGGATCCCCGGCTCCGATGGCTTCGCGCAGCTCGGCGAGGCACCGGGCGGGATCGGCCCGCCAGGCCGGTGCCCTGTGCCGGGCGGTCTCGGCGTCGAGTCCGGCGGCGGCCGCCAGCGCCAGAACCGGGGACGCCGTCGGGGTCAGCAGCATCCGCGGCCAGGTGCTCGACCCGGCGACCGGAAGCCGACCCTCGTCCAGGGCCGGCAGTACTCCGGCCGCCAGCAGTGACGACTTCCCGGCACCCGAGGGGCCGATCAGCACCAGCGGGCCGCCCTCGCGCAGCCTGGCGTCCATCCGCTCGCACACGAGGTGAACCATGCGCTCACGGCCGTGGAACCACTGCTTGTACTGCGCGCGGAACGGGGCCAGGCCCGGGTACGGGCAGAGCACTTGGCCGGCGCCCGGGCCGGGCACGGTTCTGCGCCCCTCGTCGCCGACGCGGACGTGGAGGTCCCGGCCGGCCTGGAAGACGCTGCCCCCGCCGCTCGCGCTCGCCTCCAGCCGTTTCGGCCGCCACGGCGGCGGTCCGTCGGGGGGCGGGGCACCGGTGCTGCGTTCCGTCACGCCTGCCCGCCTCGGGTGACGGTCATGTCCCGGCCGGCCTGGAACGCGTCGCCGCCACGGACGTGTGCCTCCAGCGTCATCGAGCCCGAGATCTGCTGCTCCGTAACTCCGGCGTCGCGCGGTGCGGTGCCGAACAGGGCGTGCAACTCGTCGACGGCGTCCGGCCGCGTCGCCATCAGCCGGACGAGGCGGGCCTGCCACTCGGCGACCAGCATCCCCTGGAGTTCCTGGCCGTTGCCGGCTTGCCGCGCCTGCAGCAACTCGTCGCGCGCGTCGGAGAGTTCCTCCTCGACGCGCTCCGGGTGTGCGGATCGCCACAGGGACAGGACCGAGGACTTGACCGCGGCCCAGCCGTCCGTCGCCAGCAGATCGATCAGGCGTGCCGCGGCTGCCGATGCCAGGCCGGCGAGTTCCACACTCGTCTCCATGTCCGCTCCCTGTCCCTTACCGTCCGTGGGCCGCGATCGCGGTCAGGGTCAGGTGGGAGGCGACGAACGCGCGGTCGCCGCCCACCGTCCACCGGAACCCCACGTCGGGCTGCCCGGGGTCGCTGTACCTCCACCGGGCTCTGCCCGTGGCCGCGTCGATGGCCCACAGCGTCTTGGCGGTGTCGGTGGCGAAGACGGTGTCGGCCGAACACTGGGCGCTCTTGCCGGAAATCCTCGAGGAGGCGTTGAAGTAGTTGGAACCGCCCGTGTCGTTGGCCCCGTCGAGCCTCGCGACCCACCGTGGTGTGCCGTCGGCCGCGGCCAGGGCGACCAGGTCGGCGCCGACCGGCACGAAGACGGTCGTGCCGTCCAGGGCCGCGAACGGGGTACCGATCTTGACCTGGTCCCCGCTGTTCGACTCGAAGAGCTGATGCCACTTCTGGGTGCCCGTAGCCGCGTCGACGGCGAACAGCGTGTCGCCTTTGCCCCCCGCGAACAGGAACAGCCCGGCGGCGTAGCACGTCAGCGGCCAGCCCGGATTGAAGTAGTACCCGCCGTCCGGGACGGATGCCTTCCAGCCGCGGGCGCCCTTCCGGCCGGCGTCGATCATCTGGACCCGGCCCGGCTGGCCTGGAACGGCCGAGGCGGCCAGCAGGTGGGAACCGGTGGGCGGCACGAGCACGTTGTTGATGTCCGTGCCCTTGACCCGCCACAGTCCCTTGCCGGTGGCGGCGTCGAACGCACGGATGTAGCCGGTGGTCGGCGACTTGGCCGAGTACGGTTTGGAGGTCTGGAGCAACGTCCCGCACACGTACACCGTGTTTCCCGCGGCCGCCACGTAGTGGCTCAGGTACACCCCCGTACGCGTGTCGCCGCCGGGATCGACCTCGGCCATCCTGGTCGCCCACTTCGCCTTCCCGCTGGCGGCGTCGAAAGCGGCCAGCAGGCCCATCCGACTCGGTGTGTCGCAGAGCAGGTAGAACACTCCGTCCGCATACGCCGTCGGGTACTTGTCCATGCTCGTGCCGTAGTCGTTGGACGTGTTCATCTTGGGGAACACGGACTTCCCGGTGGCGGCGTCCAGGAAGGACGTGGCGGTGTCCGTGACCACCATGACCACCTTGTCGGAGGCTTCCAGGCAGGTGGGGGCGTGCTTGCCGGCGCCCGACCACGCCTTGCTGGCGTCGGGTCCGGCCAGCACGATCGGTTCCGGGCCGTCCGTCGAGGACGGCGACACGGAAGAGGACGGCGTGGGACGCCCGCCTGACGGAGAGGCGGGCCGCGTGGTGGATCCGGGTCCGCCGGCCCGGCCCTCGGGCGTCGGCGACGAGTCGCCGGAGAAGGCGAGCGCCGCCGCGGCGCCGCCGAGCACGGCCGCACCCCCGGCGAGAGCGGTGATCAGCTTCCGGCGGCTCATACCCGAGCCGGCCGCGCTCACCGGCGGCGCAGGGAACGGGCCCCGACCGCCGCCCCCGGCGGACACCGATCCGAGGGCCGCGGTCGCGGAGGCCAGGTCGGCGCTCACCGCCGGGGGCAGCCAACTGCCCTGCAGGGGGGGCAGGTTCTGACGCCTGAGGTAGTCGACGAGTTGCTCCGCGGTGGGACGGTCCGGCGGTTCCGGGTACAGGCAGCCGTCGATCACCTCGCGCAGCGACACCGGGAGGGCGTCCGTGTCCGACTCGCCCCCGGAAACCGCGAACAGCACGGTCTCCCCGAGGCCGAACACGTCGTCCGTCGGTGAGGTTGCCGGGCTGCGGGTGGCTCCCACGATCCCCAGGGCGGAGATGCGGGGCCCGTCCATGGTCAGCAGCACCGAGTCGGGGCTCACCTCGCCGTGGACCGTCCCGGCCGCGTGGAGTGCGGCCAGCGCCCGGCCGAGGCCGTCGGCGAGCATCCGCAGAGCCGGTTCGGACAGCGGACCGTGGCGGTCCACCACCTGCCGCAGCGGCAGTCCGGCGGCGAACGCGGTCGCCAGCCAGGGAACCGGTGCGTCGACGTCGGCATCGACCACCGGGAGGAGGAAGGCACCGGACAGCGACCGTGCCGCCTCGACGGCGGCTCGTAACCGGTCCCGGAACCCGGGGACCGTGGCAAGCTCCGGCCGCACGACCGTCACCGTGACGAGGAGCCCCTCGTCCGTGCGGGCGGCGAAGACCTCGCCCCCGCCGACCGTGCTCTGCCGTCCGAGCAGCGCATACGGCCCGATCCGCTGAGCACCGTCTGCTCCGGGATGATCCATCGTCCGCCCCTCACGCCAGTCTGATGGTCTGGTCACGGGCCGCCTGGTAGGCGCTTCCCCCGCCGGACACATGGGCCGTCATGGTGATCGACGGCTCCGGGGCGGGGGCCGGCTCCGTGCCGTTCCCGGGTGCGCCGGCGGGGCCGGTACCGGTGTCGGACAGCAGAGCGGTCACCGCGTCGCCCAGATGCCGCAGCCCGTCCGGCAGATGGGTCTCCGGCACGCGGAGGAACTGCAGGCGCGCCAGTTCCGCGATCTCGGCCGGCAGCGCGGAGACCTCGGGCAGCATCGTCGCGTCACCCAGCAGGACCGGGACGACACGGTTCCCCGCCTGCAAAGCCGTCGCGATCTCCACGCGGACCCAGTCGTGAGGCCGGTCCAGGAGCCGTACACCGTCCTCGCCTCTCGCGTCGAGCCACCCCGGCCCGATCAGTACGCACATGAGCTCGCACTCGGCGGCCTGCCGGCGAAGGATCCCGGCGAAGTCCGCCCCGGGCGGTATCGACTGGCCCGACTTGAAGATCTCGCCGACACCCAGGCGGTCGGACAGCGCGCGGTAGACGCGGTCTCGCATCCACCGGGAGTCCGGCTTGCGAAAGCTGAGGAAGACGCGTGGCACAAGTGCCCCCTCTCCGGCAGGCGTTGACGTCAGGCAACGTGCTCACCCTAGGGGCGGAGTACACGCCCGGTGGCTTTTCACCGCGGATTGAATAACTGCCGCAAGGCTCCGTACGCTGGCTGGTATGGACCCGGTGGACAGCGCGGCAGTGACGGCCGCCGCAGGGGGACGGACCGGCACGCGTCTGTTGCCGCCGGGGGACTTCGGCGTCGTCCTGGCCACACTCCGGGGACGTCGGGGGTGGAGCGTGCGCGAGTTCTCCCGGCGTGTGAACGTTTCCGAAGGGCAGATCTGTAATCTGGAGAGCGGGTTGCGCAACCCGACGCCCGCTGTGGCTGCGGCATGCGACGCGGCCTTCGGCACCGGCGGAGCACTCGTCGAACTGGCCGAGGCCGGCCGCCGCGGCTCCCGGACCGAGAGCCTCGTCGACGCCGGCCCCGTGGTCGCCGGATACGAGCGGGTCCTGCGGGAGCTGAAGGACATCGGCAGATCCACCGGACCGAGGTTCGTCACCGCCTCGATGAAGTCGGTCACGCGGACCCTGACGGACGCCGCTCCGCTCGCCGTGGGCGAGCAGCGTGCCGAGATCTGGCAGCTGGCCTCGAAGTTCGCCGAGTATGGGGGGTGGATGGCACAAGAGGCAGGAAACCCCGCGGAGGCGCTGCGCTGGACGAATCTCGCTGTCCGCTGGGGCGCACAAGGCGGAGACGAGACGGTGGCCGCCTACGCCCTGGTCCGCAAGGCGTTCATCGCCCAGCACCGAGGTGACACCCATGCGGCGATCGGATATGCCGACCAGGCGGCCGGGCACCCCGCGGCCAACCCGGTGATCCGCGCGCACGCCGCGCGACGCGCGGCCCAGGGGCATGCGCACCGTGGCGACGCGATCGCCTGCAGGGAGGCACTGGAGCAGTTCGGAAGTCACGCCGCCGAGGCCATCGGCGACCGGACCCCGCACTGGGGTCCGCGCACCGAGAACGGCAACCCTCGGCTCATCGAGGCGTCCTGCATGCTCAGCCTCCGCCACTACGAACCGGCCGCCGGCCTTTTCGAAGCCGAGCGCCAGCGCCGGCCGGCCGTCCCGGCGGACAGCAACTCCCAGGCCCGCTTCGCCATTCGGCACGCGACAGCTCTGGCCGGTGTCGGCCGCCTCGACGACGCCTGTCAGATCGTCGAGGCCACGCTTCCCGTGATCAAGCGCATCGACTCGGCCACCGTCCGCGCGGAGCTGGGCCGTTTCGTGGAACAGGCCCGGACCCGCAGATCCGCCCCGGGCCAACTCGCCCTCATCGACGCATCGGCCGCCCTCACCATGGGCTGACAGTCGCGATCGGCTGGCTGTACGGACAGATCTAGTACTCCAACAGGACTTTCCTGCCCGACCTGCGGGTTTCACTGGGCGGCTGGAGTGTAGCGGGATGCGGGACCCCGACCGTGCGGGGGCGGTCTCACCGCCCCTCCATCGTGCGACAGCGCCACAGGTAGTGACAGCGGCGGGTGACTGCTTGGCGTCGGCGGCGCCATGCGCCTATCGGTCGGTCGAGGCTTCAGCCGGGACATGCCTGCCGGGTGGCTACGCCAGCGAACAGTGACCTGCATACACGGTGCCGCCACATACTCCCCGACGTTTGGCGGGAAGGCTCGGCGCCGACCAATGAAACGCAGCGCGCTACTGAGCATTTGGGCGGCCCGTCCGCAGTGGCCCGAGCCCTTCTACTTGCCACCAGTGCCCAGCTGGGCGCGTGCGCGAACCCGGGTTGACCGCCCGGCGGATGACCAACGGCGGGCGACGCACCCGGTTCGTCGCCCAGTCCCCTCCCGGGGCACTCGTCGCGTCCGGGCAGGTGCCCGCGTCGGATCTGCGCGATGCGGGAATCCGTACAACCACCCGGTGACGCGCGATCGCCGCCATAGCTCCGACCCAGGCGGGTTGTTGGACATCCATAGCGACCGCTGCTCAGGTTTGGAGGACCTGCGCTGCAACCCTCGCTAAACGTCGGCCTCATCACGTCCACTACCTGCGTTTCAGGCCGATCGCCCCAGTTGCTGACCTTGGAGGGGCCAGTCGGCGGCCTGTAGGAAGGTTGCCAGCGCGACTCAACCCCCCAACCAGCCTGCGTCCCGGCGGGCCGAATAGCCATGAGCTCGTGGGACGGGGCCTGAAAGGACCATCCAGCATGTCTGGAATATCGAGAAGAAAGCGCTGCCTGTCCCGGTTAACCACCGTCGTTACCGCCGCGGCTCTGTTATTTGGCACCGGCGTGGCGTCTGCCGCCGACAGCCCGGCTCCGAGTGAGGACGGGAACTATGCTCCGTCGTCGCGGCCGGCCGCAGGGCCGGAAAAGAGCATCCGAGCCGGTGGCCGCCCCGCGTCGGGGACCAAGCCGGAAGCTGGACCCACATGGAAGCAGAACGGCACCGTGTGGCAGGTCGACCGCACCGTGGCACAGCTGCGTAACTCGGTCACGGACCCGGACGGGGACAAGGCGAACCTCACCTTTGAGGTGTGGACCGTCGACACGGCTGGGAAACCGAAGGCCAAGGTGAAGATCACGGGTCAGAACGCCGACCCGGACAACCAGGGCGAGGTGTCCGCCGAGTACGGCGTCATCGTGTCCAAGATGGTGACCTCGGGGTCGAAGGCCACGGTCACCGTCCCGCACGGCAATCTCAAGCCCGCCACCACCTACGCGTTCCGTACCTCCGCCTACGACGGCTCCCTGTACGAGACGGACTGGTCGCCCTACGCGACGTTCAGGACCCGGGGCCGGCAGGTCGACATCACTCTCCCGGCACCGAAGAAGGACGCCACGGACCCGGCCTTCGACACCTCCTGGCAACCGGTCCCCGGCTGGGGCTCAGTGCAGACCAAGGACGCCACGAGGGAACAGCACTGCGAGGCGAGCGCGCACGGCGACCGGCTGTGCATCGCCTGGAAACCGGCCACGAAGGCAGACTTCGAAGCCGCCCGCAAATCCAGGGCCAGGCTGAAGTCCATACGGACGGCGAACCCGCCGCTGCACGATTCCTGCGAAGTGGGCGCCACTCAGGGCACCTACCTGTCGATCTACACCCGCGACAAGGCGTGCATGTACGGGAAGTTCTCCGTGCAGGTCACCGATGAGACAGGCCAGGAGGAGAAGGGCTACGAGGAATTCTTGTACTCCTCTCACATGAGCACGGCGCTGACCGGCACGCAACTGAAACTGTGGGCCCGGGTCACACCGCTGCCGATGCCCGCCGGACACCTGCCGTTTCCCGCCCAGCCGGGGGCGATCAAGCTGACGATCTCCCCACAGTGTTCCGCCGGCTGCATGGACAAGCCTTCCTACGCCTGGGACGGAAAGCTGATGTGGGGCGGCTCCTACGACATCGACCCCCACGAGGAGACTGCGACGGCCACCGTGCAGTGGTCCGGCGGGGTTCCGGACGAATCCGGAAAGAAGGACTCCGACCTCTCCCAGGCGCTGGCGTTCGCACCGTACGCGACGTTCTCCACGTCGGTGCCGGAAACGTTCCCCACGGACAAAAGTCAGGGTTTCATCGGCAACCCGGTATACGTGCGCTGCGACATGGTGTACTCCCCCGCGGGCTGCGTGTTCCGGGACTACATGCCCGGCTATGTGTTCAACACCGCCAAGACCCCGGCGGCTGCCGCGCACGCCTGGCTGATCCAGGCGAAAATCCGCAAAGGAGCGCCGCTCAGCTACCTCCCCGACCGCAGGGGCGATACCGGCGAGCACGGTGAGCGCAACAAGTACAGCCGCGACCCCGACGCCAACCGCAGGGTCGTCTGCCCGGACGGCTGGGCCGCTAAATCCGGCCACCCAGACACCACACCGGTGACCGACATCTCCGCCAGCGACAAGCCGTCCTGTGACGAGTTCACCTTCGCAGCGAGCTACAACAGCGGCGGGATGCCCTCCGACATGGGCGGCACCAACCAAGTCACGTCGGGCGACAAGTGCGCGCAGACCTACGCCACCAAGCAGTCGGACGGCACTTGGCGGCTGTACGATGACGAGCGCACGGCCGCGCCGACGTGGTCCGAAGTATGCGGCCGGTCTGCGATGTCCGGGTGGGTCAACTCCACTTCGATGAGCCGCTTTCCCACGTTCGCCAAGGAGCTCCGGCTGATCGATCAGGACGTGTATCTCGTCAGGACGCCGGGCTTCGACAAGTGTGACGCCTCGAAGCCGACGATCAAGTGCGACATCCGTTAGCACGATACTGACGCACACCGCAATTGCGGCCCGGGGCCGGTCACAGGGTTGGCCCCGGGCCGCGCCACACCGGAAGAACGGAGCAACGCTGTGAGTTCCGGCGGGATCACATGGATAGCCGACGAGGACATCTCCTGGCTCGGCTACTACATCAAGCTGGCCCGGGGCCTGACCGGCGAACAACTCGCCGCCCGCCTCGCCGCCACCGACGGCCCCGTACCGGTCCAGGCCACCACAGGACCGCAGGCCGAAGAGCTCATCGACAGGCTCGACGCCGAGCGCGGCGACACCGACAGCATCGCCGTCCGCTACGGCGACCACGCCGGCCTGGGCTTCGCCATCGCCTACGGCCACTGGCCGGCCGTCCTCGGGCCCGCGTACCACGACGGGACGTCCCGAGACGGGGCCCACGTCTTCGAGCTCTACTACGAGAAGCAGAACCCGAAGATTCCCCCACCCGCATTCGCCTACTTCCACGACGACCACTACGTGTGCGGCTTCGACATGTACATGCACACGTGGTCGCAGGAGATCACCGGTCCCGGCGCCGACCTCATCCGCGCCGACATCATCGCGGCCGGAATTCCCGAGGAGAGGAAGAGGGACACGGCGCACCGTGCCTCTCTCGCCGTGCTGGAACAGCGCTTCGAACTCGCGCTGCCGCGTGATCTGATCCTGGGCGCGTCACTGCCCACTGCACTCGTCAGAGGGCAGCATCCGCGATAGACCGTTCGGCGGATGCCTTACGACTTGCTTCCGCCAGGGGTACCGAGCGCCCTGGCCGGAGGACGACGACGCGACCAGCGCGTCGCGCAGGCCCCATGCGCACCGGCCCTACGGACAGGAGGAGCAGGGTTCCACTGCTGGGTCCGCGGGCCGGTGCATAACTCACGTACCCTGCGTTGCGCCCGATACGCCCGATCCCTCCCGACCGCTCGCGCAGCGTGTGTTCTTACGCAAGTGAGGGCCCAGCCGTATTCGGCCGGGCCCTCACCCACTCCTCGCGCGCAGCGCGTTACTCGCGCCGGGTGTGTCCGTCGTCTACCAGCGGTACCAGCGCCCCTTGCGGCCGCCGCTGTCCGCCGTACGGACGACAAAGCCCAGCAGCCACACGACGAGCACGATCACCGCGATCCACCACAGAGCCTTCAGCGCGAAACCCGCACCGAAGAGGATCAGGGCCAGGAGAAGAACCAGAAGCAGGGGAACCATCGTTATCAACCTCCTGGCCACCAGGTGCCCACGCCTCCCACTGACACTCGCCCAACACACGAGTTACTTTCACAAAGTACGGGGCATATGCCGCGCGCGGACACCGTCGGCGGGGTCGACGGTTTGGAGCAGCCCGCCCTCGCCGGTCAGCTGCAGGCCCTCGGCCTGGGCCATGATCGGGAATTACACCGAACGATTTACAGTCCCCAACGTCGTAATCGATGTCGCCGTGTCTGCCTGCATCGAGGACGGAGTATTGTTCGAGACCGTCGTGATCGAGAACTCCCCGGATTGGCAGACGACATGGCGAGGGTCGAAGAGTTGGAGGCCGCGCTGCCTTCGATGACACGGTGGCGTGTGCCAGGCGGACGAAGCATGGACTGGGCCGCCCTCGAGGCGGGCCTCGGGACGTCGCTGCCCTCGGACTTCCGCTCTCTGGCAGAGGCGTACCCGACACTCGTCATCGACGATTTCCTCATGGTGTCCCTTCCGACGCCCGGCGCCGAGGCGCCATGGGCGTCCGCGTCCAGGGACGACGAGATCCTTCAGGATCTGTACGAGATGGGCGACACCGAGGACTACGTTCCCTACCCGCAGCCAGGAGGCCTGATCTCCTGGGCGTCGTCCAATTCGGGGGACACCTTCTACTGGAAGACGAGCCCCGCGGATCCGGACGCGTGGCCGGTGGTCGTCCGCACGGACAACGCCGACTGGATCGAGTTCCCAGTCGGTGCCGTCGAGTTCCTGGCCGGCATGTACGGGCGCACCATCGACGTGCCGGGCATGCCCAGGAACTTCCCCAGCGACGACCCGAAGGTGCTGGGCCTGAGCGACCGCATCGACTGATCGGCAACTCACAGGGTGCTATGGGAAGTTTGCGCCTGTGTTGCCCTTTCGCTTGAGGCGGGCGGCCTGGCCGCGGGTTCGCTGGGCGGCCATGGCCGCGGCTGGGTGAACAAACCCTGCTCGGTCTCGACCAGGATTCCGCGTTCGACCAGCCGCTTGAGCTTCAGGCGGACGTTGTTGATGTTGTTGGGCACGATCTCCACGTCCATCGCCTCGCACACCGCTCGCGCCCGCAGCGGGGCGTCGGCTGTGGCGAACACTGCCATGATCTGGTGATGAGCCGGATGGTCCGGCAGCTCGAGCAGCGTCTTGCGGGTGATCCGGATCTCCTCGGTGACCCTGCCGAGACCGTCCAGCAGCGCGGCCGGCTCGGCGATCTTCTCCCGGGCCGTCTCGGCCTGCGCGGCGACCTCCCGCTCCCGCTCCTCCAGACGCGCCCCCCAAGGTCAGCTCTCCGCCAGTCATGCGCCGCGCCGGGTGGGGGCGGAGGTTCCGGTCAGGTTCCGGTCAGCATCCTCGACATGCGGTCGCTTGTGGCCCAGTACATCCTCGACTCGGCCGGGGCCGATGCTCATAGTCACGTACCCAGCCCGCGGTGCAGCATCAAGATCCCGTTCGCCTGCTCCACCACCCATCTCTTGGGCCGTGGGACGAACCCGGTGTCGCGGGGATTGCGCTTCACGACTTCGACCTCGATGTCGTCGCGCCACGTGTAGAAGTAGTACTTCACGGCGCCGGCGGGAGGCAGGTCGTGGGGGGAGGTAGTCCCACTGTCATCCGGTGCGGGACTGGTACAGCAAGGCGTTGACGATCTCTCGCATGCCGTAGTTGCCCTGGCGGCCGCCGACGGAGCGGTGTCGGGCCTTCCAGACGCTGATTACGGGCTAGACCAGAGCCCAGCGCTCGTCGGACAAGTCGCTCTTGTAGGAAGTCGGTGTCTCTCGTTCGTGAGCACCGGCATCATGGTCGTCGGTAGGTTCATGCGCGAGAGGACGAGTGCGACGGGTGTCTGGAGACGGGCAGGCGGATCTGACGGAGCTGTGGCAACAGCGTTGGCCCAGTTGCCCGCCGGTTGGGTACAAACTCCGGGACCCGTATCGGGATGTTTGGGTACGTTTTCACAGCCTGCCGGAATCGAAGCGGTACGCGGAGGACGAGAGCGAGTACACCGTCGTCCTGGAGCGTTACAACACCGTCCTCGATGAGCTGTTTGCTGGTGCGGACGTGTATGTGATCACACCGCTCTGGACGACCGAAGCACAGGTTCCGCCATCGCAGGCCGTCACCGGGTATTGGCAGAGCCTGCTGGTGAAGGACGATCCTGACCCTGCGTTCCGCACGTACTGCCACCTCTTCGCCGCCCGCCGGCCCTGGCAGCGTGGCTGCATCGACGAGTTGCTCCGAGACGTCGCCGACGACAAGGTGGCGGGCGTCCTCATCACCGACACCCGGATGCAGCGCATCCACCACCCCTACGACGGTGGCGCCGACGTTTTCCTCGCCACGTCCGAGGAACGGGACCGGGTGCGCGATCGGCACGCCGACTGGCTTTCCCGTCACCCCTTGGGCCTCTGACCGGCTCGGATCGCCGCCCCGCTCAGGATCGTCTCCACTGCGAGTACCGGGTTGAGAGGCTCCACGAGCTCTTTGGTGGCGACGGCCACGAGACGCGCGGGCGCATCACCGTCCAACAATGCGCTCACATATTCGATGGCCTCCGCAGGCGAGAACATCGGCAGCCTCTGGCGCAGTGTCCGTACAGCGTGCACGCGTCCGCGCGCAGCGGCGACTTCGCACAGCGCATCGTGTAGATCGTCTACTGCGGTGCGCACCGGCAGCCCACGTATCCGGGCTCGATAGTCGGCCTCCCACTCCCCGGTTACCGCGGAGACGACGCCGACCCGGTGCAGTCCACCGTCGACACGGTCGACCAGGTAAGGCCCGTTACCGACCAGCATGAACTCCGGGTTCCGGGTGCGCACGAACTCCTCGGAGGTCCAGGAGACGATCCACACCAGCTCGTGTTCCTCGACGTCGACCACGGCCATCCGCATCGCGTCCACACCCGCGGCCCGCCACTGCTGATAGTCGCGCTCCAGCTGGTCCTCGACAGCCCGAACGGCGGCCTCTCGCTCGATCACGCATGCAGCTTCCCGCACCAGCCCCTCTCTCGACAGCGAGTTTGCACGGCCCAGGGGCACGTACGAGGCGTCTGACGGACCTTCTTGGCCAGGAATACGACAGCAACGGAACAAGTGCTCTGCGCCAGTACCGCTGCGTACCCATGGCTGCTGCGACCCCCGCGCCCGGGGCTACGAGCCCAGCCCCGACACCCATTTCGTTTTCACGGCCCCGGTCACCCACCGGCTGGCCGCCTGATCAACGACCCTCCCGAAGGAGAAGCCACCGATGCTCAGCAGCCTGTTCACCCGTCGCCCCGCCGAGCCGGACCCGGCCCTGTGAACGCCGCCGGGTACCACCGTCGTCCAGCGTTACCGCAACACCTTCGGACCGCTGGAGGGAGCGGTCGTCCCGCCCGTAGTCCGCGCGCCGTATCGAGCGGACGATCGGCGGGGTCGGCGATCGGAAATCGGTACCGCTCGACGACCGGCCGTGTCGATACTGCGGCAGCTCTTGACGACGATGTCGCCCTGCGTCGGCTCGGACTGCGAGGCACTGGTCGGACTCGACGCCGGCCGGCGCACCTGGTCGACGACCGCACAGCTCGCCGCATTGCGGCGCTGACTCGAAGATGCGCCGCGGCGCCGAAAGCCGTTCAAAGGTCGGTCCCGGCAGCGGGCTTGGCTGAGGCAAGGCACACTGCCGGACCGGGGCCGGCGCCGGGATGTCGTAGGCGAGCACATGCACGCCCCTCCCCCGAGTGCTGAAGGCAACCGCTCCATGATCTGCTCGATGTCAGTTCGCCGAGTGAAGACGGTCCAGCTCGTCTCCGATCGCCTTGCGCAGCGGGTCGTGCTGCGGTCCGAGTGCGTACTGCTTGTCGGTCCACCTGTCGCGGGGGTAGAGCCACACCGGCATGCGCATCAAGTCGGTCGGCTCCCATTCGAACCGGGGCCACACGTGCGCATGCAGGAACCCGTCCGTGTTGCCCAGGATCTCCAGGTTGACTCGCCGGAAGGCCGCATCCATGCGGCGGGATACTCGCTCGACCGCTTCTCCGAGTTGGTCCATGTCGGACAGGAAGGCCAGCCGCTTGTCTCTGGACAGGTCCGTCAGACTTTCCACACCGGGATCGTCCACCAGGAGCACCGAGTAGCCCGGGAGGAACTGCACGTCGCCGATCGCTGCGAATCCCGCGTTCAAGCGCCGAAGAACTGCGGGGTTTTCGCCTCGCAGGGCACTCCCGATCCGATCCATCCGCCAGTCATCAACCATGGCCGGAACCTACCCGGTTGCGATCCCCTCCCCTTCATAGGACGTCGAAAGGCATCTCAGGCTCCGCCGAGGCCGTGGAAAGTCGACGACGAGCTGTGGGTGGTGCACCCTGTGCCGGGGAGAACGTAATTGCGTCGACAGCGTCCCTCGGCACCCGGCAAAGTGGTCGTCCGTGACGAGTAGTGAGCTGTGGACCCGTACGACCGCCGACCGCTACGACGCCGAAGAGACCGAGATGTCCTCGGCTGCCGTTCTCGGACCGACTCTCGCCTTCCTCGCCGAGCTCGCCGGAGACGGCCAGGCATTGGAGTTCGCCATCGGAACCGGACGAGTGGGAGTCCCGCTCCGGGAACGCGGCGTGCCGGTAGTGGGCATCGAACTGTCCGAGCACATGACAGCGGTACTGCGGCGCAAGATCGACGAGGACACCCTCCCGGTAGTCATCGGGGACATGGCTACCACCCTCGTTCCCGGTGAGTTCACCCTGGTCTATCTCGTCTACAACACCATCACGAACCTGCTCACTCAGGACGAGCAGGTCGAGTGCTTCCGCAACGCCGCACGGCATCTGGCGCCCGGCGGCCGATTCGTCATCGAGCTGGGTGTGCCGCCGCTGCGGTTCCTGCCGCCCGGCCAGGTCGCGGTGCCGTTCGACATCTCCGAGCAGCATCTCGGCTTCGACACCTTCGACCTGGTCGAGCAGATTCTCGTCTCGCACCACTTCACCCGCGACGGCGACGACGGCCGCTACCGCCGCGACAACTCCCGGCACCGGTACGCCTGGCCGGCAGAGCTCGACCTGATGGCACGGATCGCTGGGCTCGAGCTGGAACGTCGCGTCGCGGACTGGGACGGGTCTCCGTTCACCCAGGACTCCTCGAAGCACATCTCCGTGTGGCGCAAGCCGACCTGAGGTCGGCTACCGCGGGCGGTCAACGCAGGCCGTGCCTGTCTTGCAACTCCTGCCTGGAGTTCAGGCGTCGCCAGCAGATCAGCGCGCTTCCGAGGGCGAGGAAGGCTTCGTGGATGTCGTCGCGTGTCTCCCAACGGATCCGCGGGCGGCGGAACCAGTGCAGGTGCGCGAACGCGCGCTCCGCGAACCAGCGTTGAATTCCCAGCCCGGAGCCATGCTCGGTGCCCCGGCGGGCGATCAACGACGTCACCCCGAGTGCCCACACATCGATGTCCTAGGCAATCGCCCACCAAACGGCCGAAGCGTGGGCATACTTCTGCCAGCACGCGGAGCGACAGGGGGTTTGATGTCGGTGGAACATGTGCCAGTCGGCGGTCAGCGCGTGGACGAGCTGGTGACCAGGTGGGTGAACACGACGCCGTCGGCCGAGGCGATCGTGTGCGGTGTCGAACGGATCACCTACGGGGAACTGGGCCGTCTGGTGGATACCGAGGCCGCCCGCATGCAATCCATGGGCCTGGGGGACGGTGGACTGGCCGCTGTCGTGCTGGACAACCCCGTCGCCGCTCTGGCCGCCATGCTGGGCGTCCTCAGGCTGAGAGGCGCCTACCTGCCGCTCGACCCGGCCACGCCCAGGGAGGAACTGCACCGCGTCCTGGCAGACGCCGATCCCTACCTCGTGCTCACCCGCGAGCTGTACCGGCTGGCGGTCGGCGACCGGCCGCACCGGCGGGTGGTGTGCGTCGACGTCGAAGCGGGGCCGACGGACGAGGCCGGGACACAGCCGCACGCGCTCGACGCACAGGACGCGCCATCCGTCCGTGGCGCCACCGCATGCGTGCTGCTCACGGCCGGGACGACGGGGTCGCCCAAACTCGTCCCGGTCAGCCACCACGACCTCGCAGTGGCTCGAAGCGCCTGGCAGCAGGTCTACGGCTTCGACGCCCGCGACCGTCACGTGCACACGGCCCTGCCCGAGTCCGCGGAGTTCACGGCGAACTGGGTGCGTGCCCTCGGCTCCGGCGGCACCCTGGTCCTCCCCGACGGCGACGAACCCCATGACCCCGGCGCCCGGGGAACGGCTCTGCGGCGGCTCATCGCCGACGAGGAGGCGACCGTGCTGGCCTGCGGTGTGCCGACCGCGCGGCTGCTGACGATCCAGGGGCCGCCCCACAAGACGCGGCTGCGCCTGGTGACCGTCACGGGCGACGTCTGGTACGTCGACGAACAGCGTGCCCTGAAGGAGACGCTCGGCGGCGACGTGCGCGTGGTCAACGCCTACACCGTCACCGAGGCGCTCGGCGCCGGCACCTACTTCGAGCTGCCGGAGCAACGGCAGCCATCGGAGGACGGGAGCGAACCGGTCTCGCTGATCGGCGTGCCGCTGCCCGAGACCTACCTCGCCGTCCGGGGGCCCGTTCCCGGCGCGCGGGGCCCCATCGTCCTGAACGGCGTCCACACCGGCGACGACGGACGTGTCCGGGAGGACGGCCTGCTGGAGTTCCTGGGCCGACAGGGCACGTACGCCTCCGCCGAGCGCGCGCTGCACGGCCATCCGGACGTACGCGCGGGCCTGGTGGCCGAGGTGGAGACCAAGGACCCTCGAGACATCAAGGTCGTGGCCTACGTGGTCCCCGTCGAGGGCCGCGGACTGGACCCGGTGGACGTCCACCGGCACGTGTGCCGCACCCTGCCCGGTGACGCGCAGCCGCATGCGGTGGTGCCTGTCCCGTCGCTGCCCCGCACCCGGGCCGACAAGGTGGACCGCAGGAACCTGCCCCTGCCGGTCGACGCAGGCACGGCCCTCAGCAGCAAGGGAGGGATCGTGCGCGGCCCTGCGTCGCCGGCGCCTGCGACAGGGTGCATGTCGGTCGGCGTCCTGGTCCTCGCCGCGTTCTTCGCCCTGCTGTCATGGTTGTTCACCGACTTCCTGTGGCCGTACTCGACGGACGTCTCGGCGGTGCCCAGTCCCTACGCGGAGTACTTCCGCGTCCTTTACTTCTGCGAGAACGTCTCTTTCGGCGCGGGCATGGCCGTCCTGCTGGTGGGTCGGCCGGGCATGGCACGGGTGGGGCACACGGGCTGGTTCACCACGGCGGCGCACCTGTCCGCGGTCTGGCTTCTGGTGGCGTGGTGGCCGCAGGACAACTTCTACCGGCTCACCGCCAAGACGGACTGGCCGGCACAGGCCGCCCTCGTCTACACGTTCAACGTGTCGCTCATGATCGCCGCAGCCGTGCTCGCCGCGTTCGCCGCCGCGACGCCGAAGTGGCGCCGGAGGCTGGGCCGGTGAACCAGCCGCTCAGCGCGCCATTGCCGAACCGGACCAGCGCCTCGGCCTCGTCGAGCGCCTGACGCGAACGTGCTGCGAGGGCGACCCCCACGTACGGCACGGGTTCCAGACCCGCCGTGGGGATGGTGGTGAGCAGGACGGCACCCAGGGCTCTGCACCGGCGGGCCAGGCCGTCGCAGTGCTCGAGCAGCGCGGGAGCGGGCAGCCGCGCACCCAGGGGGAGACAGTCCAGGGTGCGCACCAGGTGACGGCCTCCCCGCACGCTGTCCAGGCGGGTCTGGAGAGTGAAGGCGGCGGCGGGGCCGGTGAGCCGCAGATTGATCTCGGTGGGCGCCAGCCGTCCGGCCGTGTCGGTGACGAAGTCCACGTCGAACCAGCCCTGGTAGCCCTCCGCCGACAGGGCCTCCCCCACGGCCGTACCGAACGCGGTCGCGATCGCGGTCAGTTCCGCGGGCAAGACACCCGGGCCCACGGTGACCCCCCGGTAGGCCGTTCCAGTGACCTCCATCAGTCCCGTGCCGACGACGTGAACGGTCCCGTCCTCGGCGATCACCCCGTCGAACGTCGGGTTCCGATACAGGTCAGCGCCTGGCACATACTCCTCCACAAGCAGGTCCTCGCCGAAGAGCCGCCGCGTCACAGCCCGCGTGCCGCCACCCGACAGCACGTCCTCGGGCGTAAGGACGAAGGTGGCCGAACCACCAACGCCGTACTCGCCCTTGACCACGCTCGTCAGCCCGGCCGACGCCCGGGCCACCAGCGCCCGCGCCAGCTCGCGCCGCGAGCGGACCGGCTGCTGAGCGGGCACCCGGATGCCGGGGTGAGCCGCGGCGAGTCTGAGGAAGAGGCGGTGGGAGGCGGCCTTCGACTCGTGGCCGAGCCGAAGGGGCGGCCCCGAGGTGAGCCGTTCGGACGCCTCGGTGCGTCCCCAGGGCAGCACCGGCAGACCGCAGTTCCGGATCCGCCGCGCCAGCGCCGGCCTGTCCAGAAGGGCCTGGGTCAGGGCGCCGCCAGGGGCGTCGACGCAGTGCACCTCCACCTCGTCCCACTCCAGCTGCCGGGCCAGGCCGCGCATCCAGGCGGCTTCGACGGGCAGCGGGAGGACCACCAGGGCGGGATGCGGGCCCGCGAAGGCCGAGAGGCAAGCGTAGTGCGGGACGCCGTCCATGGGCGCGACGCCGGGGAACTGGGCGTGGAACTCCGCGACATTGCCGAGGTGGACGGACCGCCGGCCCCCCGTCCACGCCCGCACCCACGAGGGATCCGCCCCGGCCGGCCACGCCTCCATCCTGACCAGCTGCCCCGAGGACGGCGAGGTGTCGGCGCGCCGCGCGCCCATCGCGATGTAGAAGGGCACGGCGTGCCAGTCGGCGGTGATGGTCACCCGGTCGCAGCCGATCCGCCTGGCCTCCGTGAGCACGTGCCGGTAGAGCAGCCGGCCCACTCCCCGGCCGATCGACGGCGGATCGACGAAGAGCATGCCGAGCTCCGCACGGGGCGGCTCCCCGTCCAACGTGGCCACCCCTAGGATCCGGCCGCCCGCCTCGGCCACCCTCACCCTGCGGTCGGCCATGTCTCCCGGCGCCAGCCGGAGATCGTCCGCACAGGCCGCCAGATACGCGTCGTCGTACCCCCAGTGAGCCTTGGACCGCAGCGCGAGCGCGCTCAGCGCAGCGGCCTCCTGTGGCAGTCCCGCCCGGATGCGAACCCCATTGGTGGTCATGAGGGGATTGTTCCAGCGTGACGACCACCCTCAGCGTGCCGCGTGACATCACGCTTTCCGTCCTGTCGTCGGTGACGATGCCGTTCACATCGAACACTCGTCAGCCGGCGTCGCAGGCGATCCCCCGCGGTCCGGCGGCCAGGCCCGAGCCGGCCGGCCATTCGGTGTTCCGCAGGGCACCGAGGGAGACGACCGCCACTTGAACGTCCATCGCCGTGCCGTCGGACAGGTGAGCGCACCCACCAAAAGCGCCGGGCCGTGCTCGGCGACCGTGACATCGAGACCCGACTCCCGGCAGGCGGAGGCGACTTCGCAACCCGTGAACCCGGCGCCGATCACCGGGTACCCGCGCGACGGGCCTACGGCGGGCTCGCGAAACTGCTCGAGGCACTCCGGGCACACGACACCCGCATCGTCGAACAACTGGCCCAACCCCAAGCCCGCAGCCGATGCTCGCTGCCGGTCCCTCGCGTTCGTTCTCACCCGCCGGACAGGCCGGCGACGCACCCGCCTTCCCGATGTCATGGCCCGACTGCGCGTTCCCCGACGGCGTGGTCGTCCGCGCACCAGGCCGGACGTGGTCCTGGCGGTCATCCCGGTCCCGGCGGACCAGCGAGGCCACCGGCTGCGACGGGGCAGCCGGGGCGGCAGGCCGCCCGCCTCCGCCCGCGAGGCGTACAAGCAGCGCAACACCGTCGAGCGGTGCATCAACCGCCTGAAACAGGGGCGCGGCATCGCCACCCGCTACGAGAAGACCGCCACCATCTACCTGGCCGGACTCCACATCCATCTACCTGGCCGGACTCCACATCGCAGGCATCTTCCTCTGGTCCGCCCGGTGATCCAAAGGAAAGTCCCTAGCCGGCGGAACCGTCGAACCGGGTGAGACCTTCGCGGAGGCCGCAGTCCGTGAGCTCCAGGAGGAAGCCGGCCTGCTGGCGGCTCTGGCCCTTGACGGCGCTACCCCAGCGCCTCCTCGGACGTCGTCGGCAGAGGGAACGGCCGCTCGACCCCCAGGCCCATGTGACCCTGGATCCGCTCGGGATCGTAGGGCACCACACACACCGTCACCGGACTTCCCGGCCGCCCGCGGGTACGTCACCGGTGCAGGGACTCGGTGACGGCCGGGTCCTCGAGCACGGTGACGCACCAGGCGAAGTGCTCGTCACCGCCGCCCGGCGCGAAGGCGTCGCTCGTGGCCATCGCATAGGCGGCCCGGTACAGCAGGAGGTCGTCGACCGCGTAGCCGAACTCGTCGGCGAACCGCGTGGTGAGCTGCCGGGTGATCTCCGGGGCGTGCTCGGTGCCCGCCGGGAAGACGGCCGCGGCCACGGCGGCGTCGAACCGGGGGTCCCCGCCCGTGGACAGGAAGCCGTAGTCCACGAGGGCGAGCGGCCGCAGGTCGTCGTCGACCAGCACGGTCTCCGGGGAGACGTCACCGTGGACGACCGCCTCGTCGGTACGGGGCAGCGAGCGCAGCTTCCGAAGCAGCCGGGCGCGCGTGTCGTCGAAGTCGCGGACATGCGTGGAGAGCCGGTCCGCGCACCGGCTGACCCGCCGGTCCACCAGGTCCGCCAAGGCGGATCCGAAAGTGGCGTGGTCTTCCCACAGCGGGCGTTCCTCGTCCAGCACAGGAAGGTGCTTGACCTCGTCGACATCATGGGCGTCCGCGAGGGCGCGCAGCACGCCGACCAGGCAGTCGACCGCTTCGGGCAGCACCTCGTCCGGGTCGTCGGTGCGGATCCTGCCCGCCAAGGGCTCGCCGGTCAGCTCCCGCTCCACGGTCATCGGGACACCGTCGATGTCCTCGACGGCCAGGATCTCCGGGGCGCCGAACGGCAGGTGCGCCGCGGCATCGGCGTAGAAACGCTGCATCCGCCGCAGTTCGGATCCACGTCGGCGCTCCCACACCTTGGCCACCGTTCCGTCCCCGAGTCGGTAGACGGCTCCCTTCACCGCCGTCTCGACGGGCCCGGCGTCGGGATATCCGGCGTCGACGAAATGCCGTACGCGCCGGGCAGTGGTGTCTCGTGTCGCCTCGGACATCTCGTGCCTCCTTCCGCCCCCGCCGTGAACGACCGGCCGGTCGGCGGGGCCGACGCCGGGACCATTTCCCACGGTAGGCCCCTCGCCCGCACGACACCCGGTGACGAAGGGCTGCCGGGCGCCGTGCGGTCCGCCACGCGTATACGGCGGCGGAACAGTGCCGGCGGATCCTGCGTAACCGGAGCCGACAGTGGCTGTTGCTCGGGGACCCGCCGACGGGCACCACGCACTGCGGCGTCCGTCGGCCACAGCCCCCTCCGCTAGTCCGGCCGTCCCCGCCCGGGACGCAGGCCGAACTCGACCTTGCAGGATCGTGGGCGGAGCGGCAGGCGGCCCTTGATCGTGTCCACCGCTGGGGTGTGCTCTCCGCCGAGGCACGCGCCGGACAGCAGAAATACGCGGACATCCACAACGCCGCCGCGCACCTGCACGGACTGCTGGACGGCAGGCGGGCCGGGAACCGGTGACAGCGCCGAAAAAACTGCGCCCTCACCCGGCCCCCGGCGACGGATCGTCCAGTGACGCTAGGCGTCGTCGCCCCGCTCGCCCTCCGCCTGGGACGGCTCGCTACGGGGGACGTCCGGGTGCTGTTCCGTTGCGGTGCGCTCGCCCGTCTCGTCCCGCTCGCCCTCGGCCTGCGAGGGTGTGCGCGAGTACCAGGCGTCGTAATCAGGGGCTCCGGATTTCATGACGGGCCTCCTTCGTCGCTCACGTCCATCCTCCCCTCTCAGGCCATGGTGGAACGTCTGCGGCCGCACCCGTGCGAGCGGTAGTCCAGCGTCGTCCGGAGAGGCGATCCGCGGCCGGACAGCGCCCCCACCACCGGCCGTCGCCAGGTCGTCGGCGCCGACGCTGTCTCCCCGCTGCTCCCGCGCCTTCCCTCATCGGTCTTCCAGCTCTGCCCTCCCGGCCTGCCGCGAACGTGCTCAATCGGTCAGGCCAAGCGCCCCCGCTGCCTGAATGGCCAGCCAGACCTCGGCCAGGGCCCCCGTCGATGTCAGATCACGGTCGGCGAGAGCACCGAAACGGCGTAGCCGGTAGGCGAGGGTGTTGGGGTGTATGTGGAGTGCCGCCGCGGCCGTCTCGGTGCGGCGGTCGCGCTCCATCCAGGTGCGGACGGAGACCAGCAGCTGCGAGTCATGGGTTTCGTCGTAGCGCAGGACCGCGCCAAGCACGTACTCGACCAGCGCGGTCAGGGCAGCGGGGTCGTCGGGCAGCCACCGGCCCGTCGAGTCGTCGCCGTATCGGACGACGGCGCAACCCAACTCCACGGCCTTGGCGACCGCCCAGAGCGCCTCGCGCTGGGCGACCTTCAGCGCGGCGCCCGGCTGGAAGGTGCGGCTGACCCCGGCTGCCCCGGCCGACAGCTCCCCGACGGCCTCCGCCAGCTCCGACGGCCCCAGGACGTAGCGGTCCTCACCCCGGGTGAGCAGCAGATGGGGTTGGTCCTGCAGACAGCACAGCAGCGCCTCGTCGGTGGTGTCGCGCACCACGAGGAGTACGGTGTCGCCCTCGATGGCGTGCCGGGCGAGCCGGCGGCGCGCCACCTCCGGGTCGAGCGCCTCCTGCAGTAGTTCGGCCAGTGTCTCCGCGCCCTCGCGGCGCAGCGTCTCGCGCTCGTTGCGTAGCATCGCCAGCCGCAGCGCCGCCACCGTGGCGATGTGCTGGACGACGGCGAGTCCCGCGGGCTGGGCGCCCTGACGCTCGTATGCGACCAGAAATCCCGCCGGGCCGCCGGGCGCGGGCACCGGGAGGACGAATCCGCCGGGGATCGTCGGCGGGGCGTCGGTGGAAGCGGGCAGGACAGCGGGATCCGGCACGGGAATACCGGGCAGGAGCGGGTGGCCCTGCGGTGTGCAGAGATAGACGTCGTAACCCGACAGGCCTTCGAGACGGCGCAGAAGTGTCGGCGTGTCGAGATCCTCGGCGACCAGCCAGCGCAGCGCGCCGAAGACCTGGAGCTGCGCGCCCAGCCGGTGCCGGGCGTCCTCCTGGGCCGCGGCCGCGACCTCCTGGGCGACCGCGATGAACGGGACGGCGAGCGGCACTTCGAGGACCGGGAAACCCCGCTCCTCCGCCGCCTGGAAGAACGCATCGTGCAGCGGGGGCATGTGCAGCTGCGCGGAGAGGGCCAGAGCGGATACCCCGGCGTCGTCCAGCCGCTCCACGTAGGCGCGCTGTCCGGCCGCGGTACGGGGGACCGCCAGACCCGCCGTCATGATCACCTCGGCCCCCAGGAGCCAGGGCGTCGGATCGGCAAGCTCGCTCGCGTGCGCCCAGGAGACGGACCGGTCCAGACCGGCGCTGCCGGCCTTCACCGAGAGCTGGAGCGCCGGGAAGGAGAGCAGATCGCCGACGGTGAGTTTGTTGCTTGCCACACAAAACAGCGTACGGCTCTGTGCGAAACACAATTGTCGCTGGTCATTCGCGGGCCGCACACTGTGCACCGTCCCCCGGCAGGACCGGAAGGTGGAGCCCCATGACGACCTCGATAACCGAGATAGAGACCTATGGTGTCGAGCGGATCCCGGACAAGGACCGTTCAGCCCGCCCGATCGATCTGTTCCGGCTCGCCTTCGGCGGTGCCAACACTTTCGCGACCTGTGTGCTGGGCGCCTTCCCGATCCTTTTCGGCCTCTCCTTCTGGCAGGGTCTCGCGGCGACCGTCCTCGGTCTCGTGGCAGGTGCGCTCCTACTGGCCCCGATGGCGCTGTTCGGCCCCGCCAACGGCACGAACAACGCTGTCTCCTCCTCCGCGCACCTGGGCGTGCACGGCCGGGTCGTCGGCTCGTTCCTCTCCCTGCTCACCGCCATCGCCTTCTTCTCGATCTCGGTGTGGTCCTCGGGGGACGCGCTCGTCGGCGGCGCGCACCGGCTCGTCCACCTCCCGGAGTCGGACGTGACCTACGGCATCGCGTACGCGATCTTCGCCGGGCTCGTCCTGGTCGTCTGCATCTACGGATTCCGGTTCATGCTGCTGGTCAACAAGATCGCGGTGCTGGCGGCGTCGGCCCTCTTCGTGCTCGGCGTCTTCGCCTTCGCCGGTGATTTCGACGCCGGTTACGCAGGGGCCTTCACCTCCACGGCCGACCCGCTGTTCTGGCCTTCGTTCATCGGCTCCGCGCTGATCGTGCTGTCCAACCCGGTCTCCTTCGGCGCGTTCCTCGGTGACTGGTCCCGCTACATCCCGGCCGAGGCTCCGCGCCGCCGGGTGATGGGGGCTGCGTTCCTCGCCCAGATCGCCACCCTGCTGCCGTTCTTCTTCGGCCTGGCCACCGCGTCGATCATCGCGACGAAGGCCGAGAAGTACGTCGATCCCGCCGCCCCCAACTACGTGGGCGGACTGCTCGCGATCTCACCGGGCTGGTACTTCCTGCCGCTCTGCCTGATCGCCCTGATCGGCGGCCTCTCCACCGGCACGACGTCGCTGTACGGCACGGGGCTCGACTTCTCCAGCGTCTTCACGCGTTTCAGCCGCGTCCAGGCCACCTTCTTCATCGGTGTGCTGTCCATCGCGTTCATCTTCGCCGGCCGCTTCGCGCTCAACCTCGCGCAGTCCATCTCGACGTTCGCCACGCTGATCATCACCTGCACCGCACCGTGGATGATCGTCATGACTCTCGGCTACGTCACCCGGCGCGGCTGGTACGACGCGGAGGCTCTGCAGGTCTTCAACCGCCGCCAGCGCGGCGGCCGCTACTGGTTCACGCACGGCTGGAACTGGCGCGGCATGTCCACCTGGCTCGTCTCCGCCGTCGTGGCGGTCCTCTTCACCAACCTCCCCGGCCAGTTCGTCGGCCCGCTCGGCGATCTCGCGGGCGGCACGGACATCTCGCTGCCGGTCGGCCTCGCCCTCGCGATCGTGCTCTACCTCGTCCTGCTCTCCGTGTTCCCCGAACCGCGCGCCGTGTACGGACCGGCCGGACCCCGATTCGTGCGGGCGTCGGATGCCCCGGTGCCGCCGATCACCGGCGACACCGGAGAGATCGTCACCGAGCCCGCCGTGGCCCACTGAGGCCTCACCGTCACCTACCGTAACCGAACGCCTTGCGTTCCGGCCACGGCCGCCGAACGCCCGTGACGAGGAGCCGTGCATGAGCACCACCACCGTCCAGGAGGTCCGGGCCGCTGCGGACGCGCTTGTCGCCGCCTTCGCCGAGGGCCGTCTCGACGACTACTTCGGCGCCTTCGCCCCCGACGCGACCTTCGTCTTCCACACCACCCCGCAGCGGCTCGGCTCCACGGCCGAGTACCGGGCGCTGTGGCAGCAGTGGGTGGAACAGGACGGCTTCCGGATCCTCGGCTGCACTTCGTCCGCGCAGCTGATCCAGCACTTCGGTGACACGGCCGTCTTCAGTCACGACGTCGAGACCCGGGTCGCCACCCACACCGGCCAGGAGACGGTCCACGAACGGGAAACCATCGTCTTCACCCGCGCCGACGGCGGCCGCTGGGTCGCCGTCCACGAGCACCTGTCCGCCCGTACCGCCACCTGACCAGGGGATACGTTCCATGAGCACCACCTTCCGCAACTACATCGACGGTGCGTTCGCGGACGCCTCGGACGGCCGCACGCTCGATGTGGTCGACCCCACCACTGGTGACGTCTACGCGACTTCCCCGCTCTCGGGGGCCGCGGACGTGGACGCTGCGATGGCGGCCGCGGCCTCGGCGTTCCCCATCTGGCGCGACACCACACCGTCCGTACGGCAGCGCGCACTGTTGAAGATCGCCGACGTGATGGAGGCACGGGCCGACGAACTGGTCGCCGCGGAGAGCCGGGACACCGGCAAGCCGCTCCACCTCACCCGCAGTGAGGAACTCGCCCCCGCGATCGACCAGATCCGCTTCTTCGCGGGCGCGGCGCGCATGCTGGAGGGCCGCTCGGCCGGCGAGTACATGGAGGGAATGACCTCGATCATCCGCCGCGAGCCGGTCGGTGTGTGCGCCCAGGTCGCGCCATGGAACTACCCTCTGCTGATGGCGGTGTGGAAGTTCGCCCCGGCGCTCGCGGCGGGCAACGTGGTGGTGCTCAAGCCCTCGGACACCACCCCGGCCTCCACCGTGCTGATCGCCGAGATCATCGGCGGTGTCCTGGAGGAGCTGGCACTGCCCCGCGGAATCTTCAACGTGGTCTGCGGTGACCGTGAGACCGGCCGTCTGATGGTGGAGCACCCGACCCCCGCGATGGCGTCCATCACCGGTTCGGTACGCGCCGGCATCCAGGTCGCCCAGAGCGCCTCGAAAGACGTCAAGCGGGTCCACCTGGAACTCGGAGGCAAGGCCCCGGCCGTGATCTTCGAGGACGCCGATCTGGCGAAGGCGGTCGAGGACCTGGTGATCGGCGGCTTTTTCAACGCCGGGCAGGACTGCACGGCCGCCACCCGCGTCCTGGTCCACGAGACGGTCCACGACGAATTCGTCGCCGCCCTCGCCAAAGCCGCGGCCGACACCAGGACCGGGCTGCCGGACGACGAGGACGTGCTGTACGGACCGCTGAACAACGCGGGCCAGCTCGCCCAGGTCAGCGGCTTCATCGAGCGCCTCCCCGAACATGCCAGGATCGAGGCGGGCGGCCACCGGGTCGGCGAGCAGGGCTACTTCTACGCCCCGACCGTGGTCTCCGGCCTCCGACAGGACGACGAAATCATCCAGAACGAGGTCTTCGGCCCGGTCATCACCGTCCAGTCCTTCACGGACGAGGCCCAGGCCGTGCGGTACGCCAACGGCGTCGACTACGCGCTGGCCTCCTCGGTGTGGACCAAGGACCACGCGCGGGCGATGCGGATGTCGAAGAAACTCGACTTCGGCTGTGTGTGGATCAACACCCACATGGCCCTCGTCGCCGAGATGCCGCACGGCGGGTTCAAGAAGTCCGGCTACGGCAAAGACCTCTCCGCATACGGCTTCGAGGACTACACCCGGATCAAGCACGTCATGACGTCGCTCTGAGGTCCGGCAACTCGTCGGCCGCGCCCCGGGCTGTCCCGGGGGCGGCCGAGGGGTCCGCACCACCGACCCCGACACCCAGCAACTCCTCGCCCGCCGCATGCCCGGCGCCGGATCGGCCGGGTTTCCCAGACACCGGGCGGGCCATGTCCCGCTTCCGTTCGTGTCGGCCGATCGTGGACGCCGACACCGGCACGGCTGCCAAAGACGGGAAAAGGCAGCCTCCGCCGGCATTGGCTGACGAACTGCTGCCCCGGCGTCGCGGAAAGGGCGCCATTGAACCGGGCCAGACGGTGGCGGTCAGCGGCCGGTGACCGCGTCGCGGCGGCGAACCGCTGGTCGAGAGAGTCCCACCGCGCCTTCGGGCTCGCCACCGGCGTCCGGCCAGGGCACTGCAGCCCTTGCCCGCCCGCGCCGGCCCGCTGCGGATCACCGGCCTGTACATCCCCGCCGAGGAGGAAGCCGAACTGGGCGGGGAGCCGTACGCGGCCGCACGGGCCGACCACCACAGCACCCGGCTCCTCATCGGCGATGTCCGCGGCAGTGGGCTGGCCGCGATCAACAAGGATGGTCGGCCGCCGGGAATCTTCCCGGGGGCGGGCGTAGCGTGGAGTGACGGAGTCAGGGTGGTGCGCTGCGGCGAACGTCCTGATCACGTCCCCTCCGAGGCCGCGCGACGCCAGCACGCCGAGCCGTCTCGGGCGCTGTGAGACGGAGGGCCACACATGCCTCGATCGATGCGCGCGCTCGTAGCCCTGGAGGCCGGTGAACCCACCGATGTACTGCGGCTGGAATCCCGGCCTGTGCCGACGCCGAAAGCCGGTCAGGCATTGATTCGGGTGAAGGCGACTCCTGTACACGCCAGTGATCTGCACGTGCTGCGCGGCCGTTACGGCTTCTCCCCTGAGTTCCCCGCTGTCGGGGGCTACATGGAATGTGCGGGTCAGATCGAAGCCCTGGGCCCGGACACCGAAGGACTGAAGGCCGGTGAGCGCGTGGTGGCCGCCGCGATCCCGGCTGTACCCGGGCCCCCCGTCGCCGGTACCTGGCAGGAATACCTCGTGGCCGACGCCCGAAGGCTCCTGCCGGTACCCGACCACCTGAGCGACTCCACCACCTGCCAACTCGCCGTCAACCCGCTGACCGCGCTGCTCCTCGTGACGCGCGAACTCGACGCGCAACCGGGCGAATGGCTGCTGCAGACGGCCGCGGGCTCCACCGTCGGACGGCTCGTCATCCAGCTGTGCCGGCATCTGGGTATCCGCACGATCAACGTCGTGCGGCGTCGCAGCGCTGTCGAGGAGATCACAGCGCTCGGCGGTGACGAGGTCATCTGCACCGAGGACGAGGACCTGATGCAGCGTGTGGCCGAGACGGCGGGACCGGCCGGCGTGCGGAAGGCCGTCGACTGTGTCGCGGGTCCCGTCGGCGCCCAGGTGTCCCAGGCACTGGCTCCGGGAGGAGAGCTGGTGGTCTACGGCGCGCTCTCCACCCACCGGCAGACCGACCCCGCGGCACTGACCATCCCGCTGCAGGCACGCTCGGTCATCTACGAGACCAAGACGGTCCGTGGCTTCTGGCTGAACCGCTGGTTCGGCACCGCCTCACCCGAGACGGCGCTGCGCGCGCTGGCCCGGGTCCGCGACCTCGTCGCCGACGAGGTGCTGAGCATCCCCCAGGGGCGCCCCTTCCCGCTCGAACGCTTCGCCGAGGCCGTCGCGCTCGCCGAAGCGCCCGCGCACGGCACCAAGCCACTGTTCGTCTTCGACGACGGCGGGGCGGAGGACGGCGGGTAGGAATCGGTCCCGCCGGTGCGGCCACGGCGTGCCGGAGCCGCCGGACGAAGCTGCTGCACGATCACTGTCCGCGGCCAGCCGAGTGGGCAGGGGAGGCGGCTACGAGCCGGGCTGGAGGCGAGTGACAACGTCGCCAGAGGATCAGGCACGGAGCACGATGGGATCACCAGCCCAGTGATCGACACGGAGGAGCCGGCCAAGCGGAACGTGAGGTTCGCCGACGGCGGATCGTTCGCCGGCCGTAAGCTCATGCCCACAGGCGGTCTGACGGTCATCGGATGCGTCGACCCGCGTGTCGACCCGACCGACGTGCTCGAGCTCGGCGAGGCGGCGGTGATCCGCAATGCGGAGGGCGGGTCACGCCCGCCACCCTTGCGACGCTGGAGATGCTCGCGAAGTTCGTGCAGGGCCGCAGGCCCGCACGGGCGGCCCCGGCCCGCGTGACAACCACTACGCGGTCCTGCACCACACCGACTGCGGCATCACGGACCTGGCCGCGTTCCCCTGCCTGCTGACCGACCACTTCGACGTTCCAGCCACCGACCTGACCGCCAAGGCGGTCATCGTCTGACCTTCGCCGGGCTGGACACCACCCCGGTTGCGTCCTGGCCATGCGGGCCGCAGTCTGCCGACATGGACTACAGCCCGGAAGCAGGCATGCGGCCCATTCTGGTGACCGGTGCTGCGGGCAGCGTCGGGGCCGTCGGCAGGACCGTGGTCCAGGGTCTACGGCGCCGGGGTCTCCAGGTCCGTGCTCTGGTGCGCCGGGATGACGACCGTGCCCAGGCACTGCGCGCGACGGGTGCCGAGGTCGTGGTCGGAGATCTGACGTGTGCTCGTGATGTCGCCGACGCCCTCGACGGCTGCGGTCGGATGTATTTCGGCATGGCCGTGTCGGCACAGTATCTGCTGGCTGCCGTGACCACGGCGGCGGTCGCGCGCGCCTACGGAAGGCTGGAGGCGTTCGTGAACATGTCGCAGCTGACCGTCGCCGAGATGGACGCCACCAGCGGCTCCGAGTCGCACCAGCATCGACAGCAGTGGCTGGTCGAGCAGGTTCTCGACTGGTCAGGCCTGCCCGTGGTCCAGGTCAGGCCCACCGTCTTCATGGAGAACCCGCTCTTCCAGATCGTGTTTTCCTCGATCGCCAAGGACGGCGTGATCAGGTGGCCCTTTGGCACGGCGAGAACCTCCCCGATCGCGGCCGGTAACGTTGCCGCGGTTGTCGAGGAGATCTTGGCCGATCCGGCCGGGCACATCGGCCGGAGCTATGAGCTGACCGGTCCACGATCACAGGACGCCGCCGCTCTGGCCGCGGAGATTTCCGATGCTTTGCACCGCACGGTCGGCTACACCGATGTCCCGTTGCAGGAATGGCTGGACAACGATCTCGCGGCGCTGGAACTGCCGGCCCATGTACGTCAGCACATCTCCACCATGGCTCGCCTGCACCTGGACGGCCGCTATGACCGCCAGGCAGTAGGCATGGCAGAGGTCACCGGGCGGTCCGCCGAAGGAGTAGCCGACTTCGTCCGCAAGAACCCCGAGCTGTTCACTCGCTGACGCCGACAACCACCGTGAGGAACCACGCACCACGCTGCGGCGGCCGCGCCTGGACGTCGAGCGACCCGCTCTCGGCGCCGGCTATGCGCCGGGCATCGCAGTGGCTGACGGCTTCACCGTTCCCGCACGGCAGCCCAGCTCGCCCACCCTGCACACCGTCGCCACAGCCGTCATCGGCTGGGCGCACACCCGCCAGCCCTGCCCGCGTGAACGCCGCCGCTGCTCACCCGGCGCGGAAGTTCGCCCCGACCGAAGGGCCTCAACGTTCTGGCCAGCGTCCAGCAACGCGTCTGGTACTCGATCGCCGAGCAGAGCGAAGACGACTGGGCAACGCCCATGCAGCTCGCCGCGCAGGCCTGGAACGAGCACCGACAGACCCAGCGCTGACCGGCGCCCGCATGCGGGGAATCCGACCGACCGTGGCAAGAGCGGATCGAGAATCCATCTCATCGTCGATCGCCGAGCCCTGCCTATCTCGCTTGGGATATCCGCAGCCAACGCCCGTGACAGCCAAGCCCTGCAGGCCCTCGTGCAAGGCGTCCCGCCGATCCACTCACCCCGCGGGCCACGAGGCCGGCGCCCGGCCAAACTGCACGCGGACAAGAACTACGACTCCCCCCACCTGCAACCATGGTGATGAACGCGCGGCATCCTCCCTCGCATTGCCCGCCGCGGCAGCGAGAACTCCACACACCTGGGTCGACACCGCTGGGTCGTCGAGCGCACCATCGCCTGGCTCACCGGCTGCCGGCGCTTGCGCCCTCGCTACGAGCACAAGCCTGACCACTTCCTGACCTCCACCGTGATCGCCGCTGCCCTCATCTGCTACCGCGAAGTCCCCAAAATGGCCGGTAAGCGGGTCGGCGCCAACTCCCCGGACACCCTTGCTCAAGCCGGCAGTACCTGCGTGATTTCTCTCGGATCGTCACCGAGTACGACACTGCCGAGCAGATCGAGCAGCAGATGCTGCCTTGCAGGCAACCGCGACAACCCCCCTGGCCCTGTGACACTCCGCCCGCCAGGCCCTCGCCAAACGCAGCTGGCACACACCGTCGGGATAACCGGTACCCGGCGCCGACACGGTTGGCGGCAAACTCGGCATCTCTCAACCTTCCCGACCGGTGGCACCTCGCGACGGTCATCGCCGCGGTTGCCGTGCTCCGGGTCCGGTTCCGGGAAGCCGCTGACCGGGCCGCGGAACAGCCCTGCAGCGGCCGGATACCTGGAAGATCTCCACTTCGAGGCCCGCAAGCCATGGGTGCTTCAGACGTCGGTGACGCGTACCCCAGCGTGGGCCTTGTATCGGCGGTTGACGGAGATCAGGTTGGCCACGAAGGCCTCGATCTGGTGCGCGTTGCGCAGTCGCCCGGCGTAGACGCCGCGCATGCCTGGGATGCGGTCGACGAGGGCCAGTACGAGGTCCGTGTCCGCGCGCCGGTCCCCGAGCACCATGACGTCCGTGTCGACAGTGTCGATGGACGGGTCGGTCAGCAGTACGGCCGACAGGTGGTGGAAGGCTGCGGTGACCCGGGAGTCGGGCAGGAGGGCCGCGGCCTGCTCGGCCGCGCTGCCCTCCTCGGGACGGATGGCGTAGGCGCCCTGCGCGTCGAAACCCAGAGGGTTGACCGAGTCGATGACGAGTTTGCCCGCGAGGTCGTCACGGAGCTCCTCCAGAACGGCGCCGTGTCCTTCCCAGGGCACGGTGATGATGACGATGTCGCTGGCGCGGGCGGTCTCCGCGTTGCTGAGGCCCTGGAGCACGCCCAGTTCCTCCGCCGCCTGTCCTGCCCGTTCAGCGGACCGCGATCCGATGATCACCTGTTGTCCCGCACGGGCGAGCCGGTACGCCAGGCCCCGGCCCTGCGGCCCTGTTCCGCCCAGGATGCCGACGACCTGACCGGTCACGTCGGGAGCGGCGGTTGGTGGTGTCGGTGGGGAGACGGCCGGTGTCATGGTGGTCCCTTCGGATGGTGCCGGGTCCGGGACCCGGGTGTGTGATCGCTGGTGAAGAACAGGCCCCTGCGAACGGCCCCCAGCGGGGCGGCCGACAGGGCCCGGCAGCGGTGCGCCCGTGGTGGGCGGGTGGCCGCAAGGGCGCCTGAGCGTTGGTCCGGGGCCGGCTCCGACCACCGGGAGAGGGACCTTTATCGGGTGTCGAGCGAGCGGACGAGGTCGATGCCGTGTCCCAGGTTGTCCAGCCGCGCCTCGAGGGTGTCGCCGGCCGGGTAGAGGCGGACGGTGTCCACGCCGGCGGCGTCCCAGTCCCTGAGCCGGTCGCGGACCATCTCCTCGGTGCCGATCAGGGTGGTGGCCAGGACCATCTCGTCGGTGACCAGGGCGGTGGCGCCGTCGCGGTCCCCGGCCTGCCAGCGTTCACGGATCCGCGCGGCGACGTCGGCCCAGCCCTGGCGGCTGTAGGCGTTGTTGTAGAAGTTGGTGGAGCCGGAGCCCATACCTCCCAGGGAGAACGCCAGTTCCTTCTTGCGGCTGCCGACGACCTCGGCCAGCCGGCGCTCGTCGGGGACGATGTTGATCTCGGCCCCCTGGCAGACGTCGAGGTCGGCGCGGGTACGGCCGCCTCGGGCGAGCCCGGTGTCCAGGTGGGTGAAGTAGGCGTGGGCGCCCTCGGGTACGAAGCTGGTGCCCAGCCAGCCGTCAGCGATTTCACCGGTGAGTTCCAGCATCTTCGGGGACAGGGTGGCCAGGTAGACCGGTACCCGCACCGGCTTGACGCTGAGCCGCATCGGGCGTCCCTCGCCGTCGGGCAGTGGGATGGTGAACTGTCGGCCCTGGAACTCGATCTTCTCTCCGGTGGAGGCGCGTCGGATGATCTCGACGGTCTCCCGCATCCGGGTCAGCGGCCGCGCGAACGGTATTCCGTGCAGGCCTTCGATGACCTGCGGCCCCGACGCTCCCAGCCCGAGGAGGAAGCGGCCGTCCGAGAGGTGGGCGAGCGTCATCGCGGTCTGCGCGATAGTGACCGGGGAACGAGTGCCGAGTTGGATGGCCCCGGAGCCGAGCAGGATCCGCTCGGTGCGGCCTGCGAGATAGCCCAGCGGCGATGGGGCGTCGCTGCCCCATGCCTCGGCCACCCAGCAGATGTCCAGGCCCAGTTTCTCGGCCTCCAGGACGAACTCGACGGTCTCGCCCCAGGTGCCGCCGCCGGAGGCCTCGATGGTGGTCGCTGTGCGCATCACTTCTCCCGTTCGGCCAGTTCTTTGAGGGCGGCGAGGTTGGACTTGATACCGGCCTCGAACTCACGCAGTCGCACGAACACGATCTTTTGTTCCTTGTCCGGCATCGCGTCGATCGCCGCGCTCAGCCCGGATCGGGCCGGCCCCAGCTGTGCCCACTGCTCCAGCACAGTGCCCGTCCCCTGCGGGCGGAGCGTGAACCGCCACATGCTCATCGGATGGACGGGGTCGCCCACGGCCCAGGCAAAACGCCGTGGCTTCTCGCAGTCCACGACCGTGCTGATCGTCTCCCAGTTGCCCAGTGCGGGGTGGGTACTGCGCCCGAGGAACCGGCTTCCGGCCTGCGGGCCGGTCGCGCCATCGAGCCACTCGACGTGCCGAAGCTCGGCACTGAGCTCGGGCATCAGATGGATGTCGCTCACATATCCCCACAGACGTTCCGGCGGTGCGTCGACGTACACCTCCGCAGAGACGGTGGGCATGTCCGCGTAGACCTGTCCCGTCCACTCCATACCTTGCACTCCTTCCCTCAGGCACCTGCATAGTTGCTTAAAGAGACTCACTAGCGCAAGCTTCGACGCTCTCCTTTCTGCTGAGTTTCGTTGAAAGACTCGTACCATTGAGGGCATGAGGCGTACGTCGTTCGCGAACTGGCCCTGCTCGGTGGCCCGGACCATGGACCTGCTCGGTGACTGGTGGACCCCCCTGGTGCTGAGGGAGGCGTTCTACGGGATCCGCCGGTTCGACGAGTTCCAGCAGGAGCTGGGCATCGCCCGCAACACCCTGTCGGAGCGGTTGCGCAGACTGGTGGAGGCGGGACTGCTGGAGAAGCACGTGTACGAGACCCAGCCGGTCCGCCACGAGTATCTGCTGACCGAGTCCGGCCGCGACTTCTACGGCGTGATCCTCGCTTTGACCAGCTGGGGCGACAGGTGGCTGTCGGACGAGGCGGGACCGCCGGTGATCACCCGTCACGAGCCGTGTGGTCACGACGTCCACGGCGAAGTCGTGTGCTCCCATTGCAAGGAGCCGCTCACCTGGGAGGACGTCACCCCACGCCCGGGCCCCGGCTACCCGGCGAAACTGCTCAGCCATCCGGGCATCCGGCGGCGGTTCAAGCTGGACGAGCCGACGACAGTCGCGGACTGACCTCGGGCCGGCCGGAGACCCGGGGCCGGGTCTCGAGGAGATGGTCCGCGATGGCGTCCAGTTGCCGGGCGGACGTTCCGAGCAGTGCGCGCCTGGCCCGAGCCCGCTTGAGCAGGACGTGCGCGCTCGCCTCCCAGGTGAAGCCCATGCCGCCGTGGGTCTGCAGATTGTCGGCGCTCGCCGCATCGGCGGCATCGCCGGCTGCCTGCACGGCGAGGCTCGCGGCGTGCGCATCGCCGGTCGCCGCCGCCCAGTACAGCAGCAGTCGCGCGGCGTCGACCTGGGCGTGCCGGTCGGCCAGGGTGTGCTTGACGGCCTGGAACGAGCCGATCGGGCGCCCGAACTGATGCCGCTCCCCGGCATAGGTGACGGCCTCGTCCACGCACTGGCCCGCCAAGCCCACGAGTTCGGCCGCGAACAGGGTCCGTACCGCCGCGAGAGTCTGGTTGGACCGGACTGGTCCGAGTACGTGAGCACCGACGGAGTCCAACTCGATCGCGGCGACCGGCTCGACGACGTCCAGTCCGTCACGGGCCGTCCGCCGCACGCCGGGCCGGTCCAACCGTAGCCAGACCAGCACCCCGCCCGCGACGGCCAGCAGCACATCGGCGTCCGTGCCGTACGGCACGGCAGCCAGAGACCCCCTCACCTGGCCACCCTCCAGATGCAGCGCGTCGGGCCGGCACCGGCCGACGACCGTGCGGGGGAAGGTCTCCCAGGCCGGCACCACCAGCAGCGAGCCGTCTGTAATCCCTTTCAGCAGTTCGGCACCGGGTCCGTTCCCGCCGCCACCGTGAGCCTCGGCCAGCACCGCGGCCGCGACCGCAACCGGCAGGTACGGCACGGGCGGCAGCGTGGCCCCGGCCTGCTCAACGACGAGCGCGGCCTCCAGCAGGCCTGCCCCCGCCCCGCCCAGGTGCTCGGGGACCGTCAGTCCCAGCAGGCCCAGACCGGCCAGTTCCTCCCACAGGTCCCGGTCAGGTCCCGCGATCGGACCGAAGACGGGCGGAAAGGCGCCGCGGCGCTCGACCAGAAGCCGGTGCACGGTCCGGGTCAGTTCACGATGCTCGTCGCTCAGGGCAAAACGCATGGCCGCTCCTCGGAGTGCCGGAAGTTGACGGCTGCTGACGTTGACGAGTAAGTCTATCTACGCAACTGTGGACATCCGCAAGGACTTCTTCACGGGAAGGGCCTCGATGGATCTGCAGGAATCCGCTGACATCGCGCTGTTTCGCGCCTCGGTGCGCGAGTTCATCGCCCAGCTCGTACCCGACGACTGGCAGGGCATCGGCGCCCTCAGCCCGACCGGGAGGCGGGACTTCACCGCCCGAGCACGTGCGGCGCTGGCCGAGCGGGGCTGGGTGGCACCGACATGGCCGGCCGAGTACGGCGGCGCCGAGCTCGGTCCCGCCGAACGGATCGCGCTCGGTGAGGAGTTGGTGCGGGCGGGGATCCCGACCGGCGCGGAGAACGACACGTTCGGCATCAGCATGCTCGGCAACACCATGCTGCACCACAGTCCGCCCGAGCTGTGCAGGCGATTCCTACCGCGCCTGGTCTGCGGCGAGTACGTCTTCTGCCAGGGCTTCTCCGAACCAGGTGCGGGGTCCGACCTGGCCTCTCTCGCCACCCGCGCGGTCCGCGAGGGCGACCGGTGGGTGATCAACGGCCAGAAGCTGTGGTCCTCCTCGGCGCGCTTGTCCAACTGGATGTTCGTGCTGGCTCGCACCGACCCTGAAGCGTCCCCGTACAGGGGCCTCAGCATGCTGCTCGTGCCGCTCGACCAGCCCGGCGTGGAGGTCCGCCCGATCCGCAATCTGACCGGCGAGACCCACTTCCACGAAGTGTTCTTCACGGATGCCGTCACCGACGCCGATCTCATCGTCGGCGAGGAGGGCCAGGGTTGGCCGGTGGCCATGACCCTGCTGAACTTCGAACGCGCCGAGACCTATGTCCTCATGCCGATCAAGCTCCGCGACGAACTGGACCGGCTGACCGACCTCATCGTCTCCAGCGGACTGAAGGACGACTCCAATATCCGGCAGCGCCTCGCCTGGTGCCACGTGCAGGTCGAGCAACTGCACTGCCAGAGCCTACGGTTGGCCACCCAACTCGCCGAAGGACAGGAGCCCGGCCCCCAAGCAGCGGTCGTCAAACTGCTTACCAGCGAGTACCACCGCAAGGCCACCGAACTGGCGATGGACGTGCTGGGACTCGACGCCCTGACCCCCACCGGCGATCCCTCACCGAACTGGTACTACACCGACGACACGGGAGCATCGAACTCCTCGGCCTCCTGGACCAGCGTCTACCTCAACGCCCGCGCCGCCACCATCTACGGAGGCAGCTCTCAGATCCAGCGAGGCATCATCGGTGAGATGCTCCTCGGCCTCCCCAAGGAACCCCGCCCGCGGCCCTCCCCCGCGTCCTGAGGCAGCACGCCCCCTGTACCGCAAGGTGCCGCCACCCTCGCGCCCCCACCCAGGGACAGGCCCGCCGCCTCCGACCGACGCGACCCGCCGAAATCAAAAGCGCTCAGAGCCTCGACAACGCCCCCACAGGGCACGCCTCGACTGCGCGCCGAACGCGACACCGTACTCCCCGCCACGAGGCGGACCCGGCTCACCGGCCCGGCCGGCCCATTCCCGAGACGTCGGCCGCCACGCCCTGGGCGACGCGGAGCCGCACCTCCGGCACTCCCCCGCCCGACCCGGTGCCTCGCTGTGGTCCAGGTCAGTGCGGGCGGCACACCACCGCCCAGCCTCGCTCTGTCCCCCCGGCCCCATCTCTTCCCGCACCCTCGCCCCGACGTCCACCCCGCAGCCACGTTCCACCCCACGGTCCGGTCGCCGCCACAGGAGACACCGATGATCCTCAACAGCCCATTCCCCGACATCGAAGTGCCCAGAACGAGCCTGACGCAGTTCGTGCTCGGCGACGTGAGCGCCGACCGTGACGCCATCGCACTCATCGACGGCGCGACCGGCCGCACCATGACCTACGGTGGGCTGGCCGACCGGACGCACGAGATCGCCCAGGCCCTGGCCGCTCACGGAGTGAGCGTCGGGGACGTGGCGGCGATCCACCTGCCGAACTGCCCTGAGTACGCGGTGCTCTTCCACGGCATCGTGTCCGCCGGAGCAGCCGTGACGCCTGTCAACCACCTCCATACCAGCGAGGAGACAGCCCACCAGCTGCGCGACAGCAGGGCCCGGATCCTGTTCACCTGGCCGGACGGGCTGGAGACCGCGCGCGAGGCGATACGTTCGCCGGGAGTCCGCGCCTCCATGATCGTCGTGGTCGGTGAGAGGGCCGTTGGCAGCACCGGCGGAACCACCGGGTGGAGCCGGCCCGGTGAGATCGGTCTCGACGCCTTTACAGGGACCGGCCGCAATCTCCCGCTTCCCGCACTGGGCGCCGAAAACCTGGCAGCCCTCCCCTATTCCTCCGGCACCACCGGGGTGCCCAAAGGGGTCATGCTCAGCCATCGCAACCTGATCGCGAACGTCCTCCAGAACCGCCCCCTCAGCCGGATCGGCCGTGGCAGTGTGACCCTGGCAGCCCTGCCGCTGAGTCACATCTACGGGGTCACCGGCATCCTGAACCTCGCGCTGCACCACCGCGCCACCGTCGTCACACTGCCCCGGTTCGATCTGGCCTCCTACCTGGAGACCGTGCAGAAGCACCAAGTCGACCACCTGTTCGTGGCACCGCCGCTCGCACTGACTCTCGCCAAACATCCCCTGGTCGACTCCTACGACCTCGGCTCCGTGGAACTGATCACCTCTGCCGCCGCCCCCCTGGGCCGGGAACTGGCGCAGGACGTCGCGGACCGCCTGGCGTGCGGCGTCACCCAGGCCTACGGACTGACCGAGGCCAGTCCCGCAACACACTGCATCCCCCACGACCGGCCCGACATCGACAAAGGCTCCATCGGCGTCCTGCTGCCGAACGTGCAGGCCCGGGTGGTGGACCCCGTCACCGGGCGGGACACCGTTCCGGGCGAAGCCGGGGAACTTTGGTGTCGTGGTCCGAATGTCATGCTCGGCTATTTCGACAACCCCGCTGCGACCGCGGCGACAGTCGACGCCGACGGGTTCTTGCGCACCGGTGACCTGGTCACCGTGACCGACGAGGGCGTCTTCACCGTCGTCGGCCGACTCAAGGAACTGATCAAGTACAAGGGACACCAGGTGGCCCCCGCGGAGCTCGAGGCGGTTGTCCTGTCCCACCCCGGCATCCGGGACGCCGCCGTGGTCGGCGCCCTGGACGCAAACGGCGAGGAGATCCCCAAAGCCTTCGTCGTCCCCGAACCCGGCACTGTGCCAGACGCCTCCGATGTCCTCGCCTTCGTCGCCGACCGTGTCGCCCCGTACAAGAAGATCCGGGCCCTGGAGTACGTCGACACGATTCCCAAGTCCCCCGCCGGCAAGATCCTGCGACAGCAACTGCACGGCCTCCGCGCCTGAAGCGGCACCGCGTCCGGGCTGGCGCGCGACGCCCGGGTCGCTCAGCCGGCGGAACTCCGCGGCCGCGTCGGTCGTCGTCGCTGACGTCATGTGCCACCTCAAGACGTGTCATCGCTGCCGTACGCCGGGACGTCGCACTGGCACGGTGACCGGCCGGTCGCCGGCCGGCGCGGCCGACGACCACTTCCGGCCTCGTTCCTTCCAACCTGGGCATCCTGTCGGCCGCCTGCAATCCGGGTGCAGGACCCCGGACAGACCGAAACCCTTCGCAGAGGTCCTCTTCCTGCTCCGGGTCGAAGACCTCTGGTACCGGGACACGGCCGACACTCACCGGCGGGCCCTTCATCTCCGCAAGGTCGTGCGCGATACCAAGGGCTGTCCTGTGAATGATCTTCTGGTGGCCTCGGGCAGTTCCGACGGCCGGCATTTCACCGGGTACCGTCGCCGACCAGCGGCGGCCTTGCCGCCGCAGGCACATCGCCGACCGGACATGGCCCTCTGCACCGGACACTGAAGCACAGAGCCCCAGCCAGCATGATCCCGCCCCTGCGCCGGCATCGGCGTCACCGGCAGTCGCAGCGCCGGCAGGGTCGCGTGGCCCGCCCAGCCGACAGGCGACCGCGTAGTACCGGCGATCGCGCTCGTCCTGGACCGCCGCGGCGCTGCACGGCCCTGAAGAGCACCTCGAGGGCGCCGATCTGGGTGTCCCGGAGGTGCGGGTACGACACCCAGGCGTGGAAGGGCGGCGTAAGCCTGCCGGCGCCAGTCGAGGTCCAGCGTTCAGGCCAGCACCTGAGACTTGTCCGGGCGATCATGTCCGGAGCCAGATGACCAGGGCTGCCGCTGTGGTGGTGCCGAGGTAGACGTAGCCGCGCTTGTCGTAGCAGTCAGATGTGTCGATGACTTCGTCGGTAAGGTCGTCTTCGGGCGGTTCTCCTCGGGAACGGTCATGACTGCTCCCTGCTTGTCCACGCGGCGACGATTCACGCTGTGGGCTCGCCGCCGAGCGCCTCGACAACCTCGGTCACATTGGCGTACTCGCCGCTTTCCGGGAGTTTCCGCGCCGCCTCCAACACGGGGTCCGGCGCGTGGTGAGCTTCGAGGACGTCGAGCAGCCCCCGGCGGCCGGTCGGGAAGGCGGCGCGCTCCAGGTGGCGCGCCAGCTCAAGCCGCAGGGAGTCCGCTTCGGCGGTGGCCCGGGCCTGTTCACGTTCCTTACCGGGTGGCGGGACGGGGCCACCGGGGTCGACGCGGATGTCGTCGTCGGCCGGCGGCTCGGGGTCGCTGGCCTCCTCCACGTGCGTAGGCCGGCCGGCACGCAGCTGCCCTTCCAGCTCGTGCTTCATCTCGTCGTCCTTACGGGGACCGACCGGGTTACTGCCTCGTTCCATATCCGCACATCTCCGTTTCCTGCCGCGCTGCTTACGCCGCGCTGGGTTCGTGCGTCCACCGCAGCAGGGCGCCGAGGCCGCCCGTGGGCACGTCCGCTCCCTCCCCGTCTGTGGGAGGAACGAACAGCACGTCTGCGGCCGTGGCGGCGGCCGCCCGCAGCAGCGCGTCGTCGGCCCGGACGGCGACGGGATCGCCTTCCCCGAGGGTCTGCGCGTCGGTACGGCGCACTGCGACCTGATCCGGCGCGGCACCCACCCATGTCTCGGTGGCCAGCTCCGGACCGTCGGAGCGGATAAGGAGTGTGTCGATGCGGTGCTCCTGAGCGGCTTCCACCAGTGCCGGGACCCCTTCCACCGCGTCCGGCGGGCTGCCGGTCTCCGACCGCCCGGCGCGGAATCGGTCGAGTGCCTTCTCCACGCGCCGATGTGCGTGTTCCCGCCGGGCCTGCTCGATGGCCTCTTCGAGGGCGGGGGAGGAAGAGCCGGCGGCGCGTCCGCCGTGCTCCGTGGCCACCGTCACCTCGCGGACGGCCTCGGGAAGCCTCTCCAGTACGGCGGGGCGCTCGCGGACGTCACCGACCAGCACGACGAGCTCGGCACCGGACTCCTCATAAGCCGAGCCGAGAGCCTCGGCGATCTCGCCGGCATTGTGGTCCCAGGTGTTCTCCACCTTGAGCTGGAAATGCCGCTGGGACCAGTCGCCAGAGGCCGTACGGTGGACCGGGCTCTGCCGCCCCTCGACGCCCCCGGCGTCCTTCGGGCCGGCCGCCCCGCGCAGTTCGAAGTCAGCGCCGGTCCGGTCGATGTACGCCACGAGGCAGAGCGGGTCCTGCCCGGCCAGCTCCAGCAGTGGCGTCAGGCGCGGCAACGGCGCCCAGCAGGCGATCGGGCTTTGCGGCGGTCGGGAAAGGCGGCAGCTGAGCGCCACTTCGCCTCCAGCGGCGAAGATCACCCGGCCCGCTGGGTCTTCCTGGGGCGTGATGCTCATCAGAGCGTCGCGCACCGCCTGGACGGTCGCCGGGTCAGCGCCCTCGTCCTCCAGCGTCCGACAGGCGTCCCGAAAGATCAACTCACGCCGTTTGGCTCCCGACGCATCGTTCTGAGCCGGGCCGAAGTACACGGTGGCCCACGGACCGCGTCGGTCGAGCAGTGGCTCAAGAAATGTCAGCTGCACGATTCCTCCCTATCCCGGGTGAAAGCCGAGTGCCCAGAGGTCGGCATGGGACACGGAGACACGGAACCGCATCACGTCAGCCGAGTTCTCCTTGGCGTTGTCGGTCGGCTACATCCGTCTACCGTTGGAGACCGTCGCGACTCGACTGCACCCGCACCAGTATCACTGGCGGTCGCCGCACCGTGACCGTCGGATGCTGGGGCCCTGCTGTCGTGCGGCAGCCATCGCTGCGGGCAGTGCCAGAGGACTCGGCGAGTTCGTCGCGTCGTGTAGCCAGGCCGCGCCACTGCTTGAGGCGGTTGATACACCGGACGGTGTTCCGTTGCTTTCAGGGGCCCGCGCCGAAGCGGGGCGGACGGCCGCCTCGGCGGCCCCGTCGCAGGTGAGGGCGGCTCGGTCGGGCTCGCTCGGTGTACGACGTCGAGAAGGTCGCCGCCCGCATCATGGGCGGCCTGGAGCGCCGGCGCACCACCGTGTACGCGCCCGCCTGCTTCGGTTGGTCCAGCCGGTGCGTGCCGTACTGCCGCCGCTGGTAGTGCGTGCGCATGGCGCGCCGGCAACTGCCCCGCCCGGAGGCCGAGGGAAACCTCGGCCGTCAGCTCTCCAGCTCCTCCTCGATCGGCGGTTTCGGCACATCGCGCAGGTGCTGGGACTGCCCCGGCCTGCCGCCCTCGCGGGCCTGCTCGGCACGCTGTGCCGGGCTCAGACCCAGGTCGGAGCTGGGATCCACGCGCACCGACCGGGCCACCTCTTCACGGTTGGCATACTGCTCGGCCGGGATGCCACGCAGCGCCTTCACGACATCCGTCGCGGCGCCCGACCGGCTGGCCGCTTCGATCAGCTTGTCCTTGCCGGCGGGGAAGTCGACATCCTTGATGGCCTCCACCACGTCCCGGGCACTCGTACTGCGGGTCATGGCCTGTCTCCCTCATCGGAATCCGCTGGGCCAGCCGGGTAACCGGCGGGGGCCACTCACTCACCTCCTTTACCCGCCGGATTCCCCCCGGTTTGTCGGTCTGGGCCAGGGGGCGGTCCGACAGGAGGTGATCGTCGCGCCCGAACCCGGGAGCAAGAAGTACGACACCGAGCGCGCGAGGGCTCACAAGGAAGCGGAGCGGTCGGGGGATCTCCGACCAGGACGCTGCGCTGTGCACACGTCGAGGGCCAGGACGGCATATCGCGCCCTCGACCATGCACGCTTCAGCGAGCCAGAGACGCGCAGCGCACGCAGGTTTTCGCCGCCGGGCGAACTTCGAGGCGCCCCGTCGGGATCGGCTCACCGCATTGCTCGCAACGCCCGTAGTCGCCTCTCTCCAATCGCTCCAGGGCGTGATCGAGATCGTTGAGATGCTCGCGCGCCTGGGACAGCAGGGCGGCGACGTGCGCCCGCTCGAAGGCCGTGCTCGCCCCCTCCGGGTCGTGCTCGTCGTCAATGGCTACCAGGGCGTTCGCCTCGACGATTCCTTCGAACTCACGGCTCAGGGCGGATATCTGCTGCAGTGTGCTGGCACGGTCGGCCGCCAGCACCGCACGTATCGACTCGCTCGGAGGTACGGGAAAGGCGGCATTGCTGCCTGGATCGCTCATATGGGAGGAAACCTTTTCGTCTTGGGTCCAATTCCCGGGTTCCTCAGCCGTGACGTGGGCGGCCACGCTGGTACCGCTTCGGCCACGGGACGTCGTGACGGAGCACGTGGGCCGCGCGGAGCGGCCAGGTCGGGTTGCGCAACAGTTCGCGCGCGAGCTCCGGTGCGGTGATCAGGCCGACCGCGGAGACGGGCAGGGCCGCGCCCTGGCGGACGGCTCGGGCGAAGGGAACCTGGTAGCCGGGCTCCACTTCGATACGGGCGTTGTGGACGCCGCCGCTGGTGGCATCCACCAGATCGACGCCGGAGCACGCAGACACGCACCGAGGTGCCGTGGATGACTTCCTGGAGGTGGCGGACGGTGTCGTAGGCCTCTTGCAGGGGCTGCAGCGCTCGATGCCGGCGGTGAGGTCGGTGGTGTGCCCGGTGAGGTTGGCGTGGCGAGTTTGGGCTGCGTTGGTGGCGGCTGCCGCTTCCGTGTGTCCTCGAGGGCATGCGGTGCGTCGTCGTCCAGGACGGCGTCTTCGGCAGCCTGAAGGGTGTCGAAGCCCTGCTGGCGGGCGGCGGTCTGGTGGCGGCGGCTTCGGTGGCGGCCCTGAGTCGGTCGGCGGTGCGGCTGAGGTCGGCCAGGCGGTCGGCGACGGTGGGCGCGCCGTGGCGTGCTTGGTCCAGCTGCTGGGTGAGGTCGGTCAGCTGGGTGGAGAAGTAGTCGCACTCGGCGTTGCATGCCGCAAGGCGTTCGCCGGCAAGCTGCTGTGTTCGCGGTCGAGGACGGTGAGGTCCTCGTCAAGCGGCCGGACAGCCTGGCTGCGGACAGGGCGTACAGCAACCGGCCCTACCGGATGTGCCTGTGCCGGGGAGGAACCGGCACGTCCGTTCCCGGAGAAGGCCGACACCCGGGCCGCCCGCCTGCGGGCTCGCGAGGCGGACGGCCGCCGGGCTCCGACGCCGAGCGGTACAAGAAGCGCAGCGTCGTGGAACGAGCGATCAGCGAGCTGAGGCGGTTCCGGGCCGTGGCCACCCGATACGGCAAGCGCGGCTACGTCCCTCTCAGCACCGTGACGACCACCGCGGTCGTCATCCGGCTCCGCTCATGAGCGGCCGGGTGAAGTGCCGTGGTCTCGCCGACCGCCGCGAGAAGTTCGAACGGCGACTCCTCGTCACCCTGGCCGACGGCCAGGGCGAGCCAGCGGCCGGCCTCCGGGCGCAGCCCGACTGACATGCTCCCGGCCGGCACAGAGAGTCGATCGGCACAGAGAGTCGATCGGCACAGAGAGTCGATCGGCTCGGGCACCGTGGCGCCCGCGAAGCCGGCCCTCAAGTACGGCATCAGGTCGACGTGCCGGGTCTCTCCCCAGCGGTCGGTGAGGGCCACGGTCGGCGGCTTCGAGCGGAGCTCGGAGAGCCGCTCCGGCCTCCCGGGCAGCATGCCGTCGGGATCGTCCCAGAATTCCGGGCCGGCCAGCGGCTGATCAACTGGGCACAGTTCAGGGCCGTCAGATCCCGCTCAGCCACGCCACCGTGAACGGCGTCTCGGGCGTCCCTGGCCCCATCGGGCCGCCCTTGTCGAACTGCGAGCGGACGACCAGCAGCCGGCCATGACGGCGAGCGAGCGTGGTCGGGATCTGCAGCGCGGCATCGGTGACCCGCTGCTCGAGCCGCGCGGTGTGGGCATCCGCGTCCAGATGCCAGCGGCTGACGGTGTTGACGGTGTTGTGCGCGACCCAGAGCGTGCCGTGCGCCAGCTCCAGCCCGTCACCGTGCTTCAGGTCCCCGCCGTGCAGGGCGACTTGGCGCACGGCGCCGCTCGCCAGGTCGATCCGGTACAGGCCGCCACCGGTCATGTCGACCACGAGCAGGTAGCGCCCCGCCGGGTCGGCGACGATGCCGTTGAGGGTGTAGGCGGCCGGGGACCGGGGATCCCGTACCGCGCTCAGGTCGTGGCCCACCCGAAGCGACGCCACTGTGCCGCGGGCCCGGGACAGGTCGGCGGGTGTGACCGCGTAGACGACCGCGCGGGTGCTGTCGGTGAGGTACGCGGTGCCGTCGGGGGCGATCGCCAGGTCGTTGACGAAGCGGGGCTCGTCACCCGGCACCCGGAAGCGGGCGAGCAACGCGCGGTCGCGTACATCGTATACGTCGACGCCGCTGGTGGAGTCGATGACCCAGAGCCGGCCGGCCCGGTCGACCTTCAGCCCGTTGGCAGTGTGCCGGCCGTCGGCGCCCGCCGGGAGGAACACCTCCGCGGTACGGCGGCCTGGCGCGGCCCGGTAGACGGCACCGGTGGTGTACGAGCCGACGAACGCGTTCCCGGTGCGCGGGTCGAGACCGATGCCCTCGGGGTAGACGCGGTCGCCGGGGAGTGCGAACGCGGTGGTGATACGGGGCACCGTGGCCGCCTGTGCGGTCGGCGCCGTGGCGGCGACGGCCAGGGCCCCGGCGAAGGTCAGGAACGTACGACGGTGGATCGAATGGGACACGACAGCCCTCTCGGTTCGGCTACCCACAACGATACGAACGTAGATTAGAGTTCTAATCATCGTCAATGCAGTAACCGATGGGAGGAGGGTCATCTATGAAGTGCTCGATACCATGCGTGGATGACGTCCATGCCCGTGTCCGAGCGTCTCGGCTCCCACATCAAGCGGGCCGAGCAGGCCCTCAATGCGACCAAGACCGCGGTGCTGAAGCCGGCGGGCCTGACCGTCGCGCAGTACTCGGCGCTGGTCCACCTCGCGGGTAACCCGGGTATCTCGGCCGCGGCCCTCGCCCGGCTGTGCGGGGTGACGCCACCGACCATGAACACGGTGCTGAACAACCTCCAAGGCCGTGCCCTGATCGAGCGCACCCCGCACGAGTGGCACCGCAACGTTCTCGAGACCCGCCTGACCGAGCAGGGACGTGCCGTGATGGCCGACGCCGATGCGCGGGCCGTTCGGGTGGAGCGGGCCCTGGCCGCGGAGTTCACGGACGAGGAGCGCGAGGCTCTGATCGGCCTGCTGGGACGCTGTGTGACGCTACTGGAGAAGGAGCGACCCTGAGGCCCGCGCGCTCTACACCGAGGCCGTTGGCGCAGTCCTCACGTTCCTTCGCGTTCCCGGCGGAGGCGCCGGACTCACCTGGGGTGAAGGACAACCTTCAGCGCATGCGGGCAGCAATCGCGCTCACCGACTCAGAACAGGCGGCTGTCGATGACGGCTTCGACCGGCTGATCTCTATGCTGCTCCGCGGGATCTGAGCGCCTGAACAGCGTCGCCGCCCGCCTGGCGGCCGGGACGTTCCTCCACGCCGGGCAGACCTGCGTCGCGCCCGACTACGTCCTCACCGACCCCGAGACCGCACGTGCTCTGGAAGCCGCATGAGTCCCTCCTGCGCGACGGCGGCCACCAGACGCCCGCCCGTGTCGAACAGCCTTCCGCGGGTGAGCGCCCGGCCGTGCTCGGCCGACGGGGAGACCTGGTCGTACAGCAGCCACTCGTCGGCGCGGAAGGGACGCAGGAACCACAGCGAATGGTCCAACGACGCGCCCTGTACGGCGGTTCGGGGATGTGGCAGCCGCGCGGAGCCCAGCAGTGCCATGTCGCTGAGATAGGTCAGTGCGCAGGCGTGGACGGCACCGTCGTCCGGCAGCGGACGCCCGTACCGGATCCACACTCGCTGGCAGGGCGGCGCCCCCGGGACGTGGCCGATCTCGCCCCTCGGCACCCATCGCATCTCCCAGTCGCCCCACTCCGCGGGCCGCGGCATGCCCCAGCCGTTGATGTGGTCGGACTCCGGGATGTCGTCAGGTGCCGTCACCACCGGCATGCCCACCTGGTGGGAGAACCCTTCGTTCCCGCGATGGAACGACGCCGTCACCGTGAAGATCGCCTCCCCCGCCTGAACTGCGGTCACCCGGCGGGTGCAGAAGCTGCCGCCGTCGCGGATCCGCTCGACCAGATGGTCGGTCGGCTCGTGAGGACGGCCGGGCCGCAGGAAGTACCCGTGCAGCGAGTGAGCCGAGTACGACCGGTCGAGGGTACGCGCCGCGGCCATCAGCGACTGGGCGGCGATCTGGCCACCGAACGTCCGCGTCCACTCGCTGGGGATCGGGCCGGAACGGAACCGGTCCGGCCCGATCTCGTCGAGGGCCAGGACCTCTGGCAGGCCGGCCATGCTTCGGCTCCTCTCGCTGGTCACGCGGACGTCGCCCCGCGCAGTTCACGGGGCAGGATCTTGCCGCTGGTGGTCTTAGGCAGCACGTCCGGATGCTGACGGTCCGCGGGGCCTCGTAGGCGGCCAGGTTTACGCGCTGTCGACAGGATGACTGTCTGCCTCATCACCGCTTCTTTCCTGTAGGCGTGAGTGTCAAAGCCCGGTGGGCAGGCGGTCGGGTCAGATACCTGCCGTGTCCGCCACCTCGTGGGCCTTCGCCACCAGTGCGTCGATGCGCTCTGCAGTCGGAGTCCCGGACGCGGCCTTGTTCCGCGGTTCGTCCATCGCGCGGCGCATGACGCCCTCCGCGATGATCGCGACCTTCCACAGTCCCAGCGCGTGCCAGTAGCCCAGCGCCGTCAGGTCGCGTCCCGACACCGCCGAGTAGACCGCCACGAGTTCCTCGCGGGTCGGGAAGCCGTCGAGAGCGGTCGCGACGAAATCGCCCGAGGTGTTCTCACCCTTGGCCGGCCAGTAGGCGAGCAGGCTGCCCATGTCCGCCAGTGGATCCCCCAGCGTCGACAGCTCCCAGTCGAGCACCGCGGTCACCTCCCCGCTGTCGTAGGAGGTGATGACGTTGCGCAGATGGAAGTCGCCGTGCACGAGTGTCAGTTCACGCTGCTCCGGGACGGCCGCGACGAGGCGCCGGGTGAGGTCCTGAAGGGCGGGCAGTTCGCGGGTCCTGGACCTCTCCCACTGGGCCGACCACCGCTTGAGCTGACGTTGCGCGTACGGCTTGTGGCTGGCCAGACCGGTCAGCCCGGTCACGTCGAGATCGACCGCGTGTATCTTCGCCAGCGTCCGCGGCAACGACATCCCGATCGCCCGGCGGTGGTCTGGCGTCAACGACCGCGCGATCGACATCCTGTCGACGACCTGGCCGTCCACGAACTCCATGAGCAGCAGCGGGACGTCCGTCACGGCAGGATCGTCGATCAGACCGAGCACCCGCGGAGTCGGGACGGCGGTGTCCTCCAGCGCGGTCAGAATCCGCGCCTCGCGGGCCACGTCGTGCGCCGACGCCAGCAGGCGACCCAGCGGTGGGCGCCGCAGCACCCACCTGCGGCCGTCCTGGTCCCGTACCAGGTAGGTCAGATTCGACTGACCGAGCCCGATCCGGTCGAAGACAGGCGGCCCGGCGAAGTCGACGCCGAGGGTCTCGAACCAGCGGCTCACCGCCCCGGCGTCGATTCCGACGATGTCCGCGCTAGACACCGGTGCCGGCACCTTGCCTGAACGGGAGCGCGTCACCGAGCAGTTGCCCACCGTCGATCACCAGGGTTTCGCCGGTGATCCAGCTCGCCGCGTCCGAGACGAGGAAGGCGACCGCCGAGGCGATGTCGGCGGGCTCCCCTATGCGGCCCAGCGCCATCGAGGCGGACACGGCCTGCTCGTGCTCCTTCCACAGGGCCTCGGCCAGCTTCGTGCGCACCACACCCGGTGCCACCGCATTGACGCGAACCTTCGGAGAGAGTTCCAGGGCCAGCTGCTTCGTGAGATGGATCAGTGCGGCCTTGGAGGCGTTGTACAGCCCGATGTTCGCCTCGGTGGCCATGCCGCCCACCGATGCGGTGTTGACGACCGCTCCGCCGTGCTCGCCCATCCAGGCCCGCGTGGCCAGACCCGTCCACAGGACGGGCGCCCACAGGTTCACGTCGAAGGTCTTGGCGAACCGACCGTGGTCCTGGTCGATGACCGGCCCGTAGGCCGGGTTGGTGCCCGCGTTGTTGACAAGGATGTCGAGGCTTCCGAAGCGCTCGAGCGTTAGATCCACACAACGCCGGGCCGCCTCTTCGTCGACCGCGTGCGCACCGACGCCCATCGCCGTGCCCTTGACCTGGGCCGCTGCGGCGTCCGCCGCCTCCTGCGACCGGGAGGTGAGGACGACGTTTCCGCCGGCCGCGGCGATGGCCTGGGCGATCGCCAGGCCGATACCGCGCGAGGCTCCGGTCACGACCGCGGTGCGACCGGTGAGATCGAATCCCGCCATCTCAACTCACCTCTGCCGTGGCGGCGTCGCGGTACTGCCGCAGTTCGCGTGTGGCGATGGCCCGCTTGTGGACCTCGTCGGGACCGTCCGCCAGCCGCAGCGTCCGCAGATGCGCGTACATCATCGCCAACGGGAAGTCGTCGGTCACTCCGGCTCCCCCGTGCACCTGGATCGCGCGGTCGACGATCTTCAACGCGATGTTCGGGGCGGCGACCTTGATGGCGGCGATCTCGGTGCGCGCTTCCTTGTTCCCGACCGTGTCCATCAGATACGCGGCCTTGAGGGTGAGCAGCCGGATCATCTCGATGTCGATGCGCGCTTCCGCGATCCAGTCCTGGATGTTGGACCGGTCGGCAACCGGACGGCCGAACGTCACCCGCGACTGGGCGCGCCGGCACATCAGCTCCAGCGCCCGCTCGGCCGCGCCGATCGCCCGCATGCAGTGGTGGATACGGCCGGGTCCGAGCCGGGCCTGACTGATCGCGAAACCCTCACCCTCGCCCTTGAGCACGTCCTTGGCCGGCACCCGTACGTCGGCGAAGTCGATTTCGGCGTGGCCCTCACGGTCCTGGTAGCCGAACACCGGCAGATTGCGCATCACCGTGATCCCGGGGGCGTCGATCGGGACGACCATCATCGACTGCTGCCGGTGCGGGGCAGCGGTGGGATCCGTCTTGCCCATGACGATGAGCACCTTGCAGTTGCGGTGCAGGGCGTTGGACGCGAACCACTTGCGGCCGTTGAGCACGTACTCGTCGCCGTCGCGCTCCATCCGCAACTCGATGTTGGTGGCGTCGGAGCTGGCGACACGCGGCTCGGTCATCGCGAAGGCCGAGGCCATCGTCCCGTCGAGCAGGGGCTTGAGGTACTTCTCCTTGTGCTCGTCGGTGCCGAAGAGCGTGAGCACCTCCATGTTGCCGGTGTCGGGAGCATTGCAGTTGCAGGCCTCGGGGGCGATGTGGCTGCGCCCCATGATCTCCGCCAGCGGCGCGTACTCGAGGTTCGTCAGCCCCGGCCCCCACTCGGGGTGCGGGTGGAAGAGGTTCCACAGTCCGCGCTTGCGCGCCTCCGCCTTGAGTTCCTCGATGATCGGCGGCTGGAAGTGCGGGTCGCCCGACGCGCGCATCTGCTCGTGGTACACCGCCTCTGCGGGGTAGATGTGCGAGTCCATGAACTCGAGCAGATCCGCCTGGTACTTCTTGGCGCGGTCCGACATCTCAAACAGGGACATCTGAACTCCTGACTGGGAGGGAGGGAAAATTCGGTGGGCGCCTGCCGAGGTGGCTGGCCACGCCTTCGACGAGATCGGCCCCGCGGAAGGCCTGGAGTATGAGTCCTTCCGCCCGGGTCACCGACTCGGCGTAGGTGCCGTCCGCGTCGTTGCGCAGTTGCCTCTTGATGGTGGCCATGGATGCCGGGGAGCAGCGCGTCGACAGATCGGTGGCGTACGCGACAGCGGCATCGACCACACTGCCGGTGGGGACCAGGTGGTCGAGAAGACCGATACGCAGTGCCTCCTCGGCCTCCACCATGCGACTCGACAGCAACAGGTCCGTTGCCCGGCTGTGCCCCACCAGGCGGGGCAACAGCCAGGAGATCCCGTACTCGGCGATCAGCCCGCGCTGGGCGAATGCCGTGGTGAACCGGGCCGAAGGCGAGCCGAAGCGAACGTCGCAGTACAGCGCCTCCACCATGCCCAGACCTGCGGCTACCCCGTTGACCGCACCGATCAGCGGTTTGCGCAGGGTCAGCGGTACGTCGCGCGGCCGGCGTCGCGCCGTGTCGGCCTCGGAGACCTCGCCGGCCGTCTGCAGCCGCTGGAGGTCGGCTCCGGCGCAGAATCCACGTCCGGAGCCGGTGACCACGACGGCGCGTACGTCCGGGTCGTCCTCGGCGGAGTCGAGCAGCGTGAAGTAGCGGTCTTCGAGTTCGTCGGTCCAGGCATTCAGTTTGGCAGGGCGGTTGAACGTGAGTACCAGCACGGGGCCGCGGTGTTCGGCGAGGACCAGCTCGCCCGGCACGCCGGTCATGCCTGCGCCGTCAGGGAGCTCTGGTAGCGCCGCATCCCGCGCAGCCACCGGTCGTAGTCCGAGCCCTTCTGCCGGTACATGTCCAGGACTTCTTCGTGCGGCAGGATCAGGAAGCGCTCGTCCTCGATCGCGGCGAGGACGGCGTCGGCGACCTCGGCCGGTTCGAGGACGTCACCCGCGGACGTGACGGCCTGTGTGGCCGCTCTGCCCAGGGCCTCCCCGGAGTCCTTCCCGGAAGACAGCATCCTGGTGTTCACCCCCATGGGGCACAGACAGCTCACCCGGACCCCGCGATCGCCATAGGTGATACTCAGCCACTCGGCGAAGCCGACGGCCGCATGCTTGGTGACGGCATACGTGGCGGAACCGATCTGGGTGAGCAGCCCGGCCGCCGAGGCGGTGCTGACGAAGTAGCCCTCGCCGCGTTCGAGCCACCGCGGCACCAGCAGCCTCGCCGCACGGATGTGGGCTCGCAGGTTCACGTCGATCGAGAGGTCCCAGTCCTGCTCGCCCGCGTCGAGGCCCGGTGCCCCGGCGACGCCCGCGTTCGCGAAGTAGAGGTCCACCGGACCGAACGCGCTCTCCGCCAGGTCGATCAACTGCTGGATCTGGGCGGTGTCCGACACGTCCGCGCCGGCGCTGACGGTGCTTCCCGGATGGTGGGCGTTGACTCTCCTGGATGCCGTCCGCGCGGTGTCGGCGTCGAGGTCTGCGACGACGACCCGGGCACCCTCGCGAGCGAGTCGTTCTACCAGCGCGCCGCCTATGCCGCCGCCCCCACCGGTGACGATGGCGACTCTCTGTGCAACGTTCACAGCGAACCCTCTCCATGGCGGGGTGTGCAGTGCCGGGGCCCGTCCCTGGTGCTGACGCGACCGTGGTCTCCGTCCCACTGTATAATTGAATCTGACGTCAACTTCAACAGTAGGGCGTGAATCACTACACGGCAGAGGTCGGGCAGGATGAACGGCTGCAGCCGGTCCCTGGCGCCGGGACCAGCGCCGCCCGGCCTTCGCCGGCGGCGCTCCCCGCGGCAGGCGCTACGGCGGGATCAGCGGTGGCCGGGGAACCGGAGGGCGTTCGCCCAGAGCCGGGTGACCGTGGACACGAGTTCCTCGAAGTCCACTGACGTACCTTCTTCTTGCCTGTCGCCGAGCACGAAGGCGTTGTAGGCCATGGCGCTGACCATGCTCGAGAGCGCCCGGGAGGCCATCATCGGATCGACCTCACGGTCTGCGACACCCCGCGCCTGCAGGTCCGCGATGCCGCGGGCATTGCGGCGAATGAACGCATCCGAGCGGCGGCTTCGGAACTCTCGGAACTCCGGCTCCACCTGTGCGACCTGCTCAAGCAGTCCCATCAGCTTGGCGTTCCGGCGGTACGCCCTGAGATAGGCCCGATTGCTCGCCTCGAGCACCGCATACGGATCGTCGGTATCCTCCACCCGGCCCATGCCGGGGTGCAGCATGTCCTCCTGCGCCTCCAGGAGGACGGCGGCAAGCACCTCTTCCTTGTTGGTGAAGTAGGTGTAGAAGGACCCCGACGCACATCCGGCTTCTTTGGTGATGTCGGCGAGGCGGGCGTCGAGGTAGCCGTCCCGCTCGAACACCTTGCGCGCGGCCTTCACCAATGCGGCGCGTGTCCGTGCTCCGCGCGTCGTCGTCGGCGGCTCGCGAAGTGGCGTGGGGGGCGCCACCGGAGGTGCCTTCTCGCTGTCCTCGGGCGCAGTGGTGTCCATCCTCGGAAGGATACTTGAATCCGACGCCGGCCTCATAACTCGATTACACCCTCGTGGAACCGCTTTTTCGCCTCGGCGTACTCACGGGCGAGGCGCTCGACGACCGCTGCCGCGGGACGTACCGCGCCGTTGACATCGGCCCGGACGCCGAGAGAGGCGATGCCGATCGGCACCTCGAACTCCGCGACGGTCGAGAGGTCCTCCGCCAGGCGTGAGGTGGTCCTGTGCACGATGAGGTTGACCGGAACGGCGCGGACGGCGCCTCGGGGCGGTCGGCGTCGTGTTTGGCCAACGTCTCCGTTATGCGCTGCAGCCAGTCGCCAAGCGCCGACTGGCGCCGCGCACGCCGACCGACGGTCAGTGCCGGCGAGCGGGTACGTCACCGAGCGCGGGGTCGCGGGTCAGCTCCGTACGGTCGATGGAACGCTTCAGGATCTTCCCGCTCGGGCCCTTGGGCAGCGCGTCGACGAACCGGATGATGCGCGGGATCTTGTAGGCGGACAGTCGCTCTCGTGTCCAGGCCGACAGCTCCCCGGCACTGAGATCGGAACCGGGCCTGGTGGCGACGAGCGCGGCGACCTCCTCGCCGTAGTGGTCGTCGGGAACGCCGATCACGGCTGCCTCGATGATGTCCGGGTGCTCGTAGAGAACTTCCTCGACCTCACCGGGGTAGACGTTGTAGCCGCCCCGGATGATCAGGTCCTTGACCCTGTCGACGATGCGCAGGTCGCCGTCTGCGTCGGTTTCGCCCAGGTCGCCGGTCCGGAACCAGCCGTCGGGGGAGATTGCCGCTGCGGTGTCCGCGGGGCGGTTCCAGTAGCCGCGCATCACCGTGGGTCCCTTGATGTGCACCTCGCCGACGGTGCCCGGCGGGCACTCGTCGCCCTCGATGTCGCGCACCTGGACCTGCATCCCCGGGACCGCCCGGCCGGTGTACCCGGTCTTGCCACCGCGGTCGAGGTCGTTGAAGGTGCCGAACGCGGTGGTCTCGGTGAGTCCGTAGCCTTCGAGGATGGTGCAGCCGAAGCGGGCCTCGAAAGCCCGGGCGATCTCTCCGGGCAGCGACGCGCCACCGGAGACGGCGACACGGAGTTGGGCGAAGTCCGCCGGGTTCGCATCGCCCGCGGCGTGCAGCATCGCGTTCCACATGGTCGGTACGCCGGCCATGATGGTCAGCCGGTCGCGACGCAGCATCTCCAGCATCGACACCGGGTCGAATCGGGCCAGCAACGACATGGAACCGCCCGCGGTCAACGTCGCCATCATGACCGCCGCCTGCCCGAACACGTGGAACAGCGGGAGTCCGGTGCCCGTACGGTCGGAGCTCGATGCGCGGCTGCACTCCGCGCCGATCTCCCCTGCGGACAACAGGTTTCCGACCGTGAGCTGGGCACCCTTCGGTCGCCCTGTCGTACCCGAGGTGTACAGAATGGCCGCGGTCTCGTCGCGGTCCCGGTCGACGACGCGGCCGAGGGCGGTCTCGGTGACCGTCGCGCCCGGCGACAGCGTCCAAGAGGGCACCTCGAGCGCCGAGGCGGCCTCCGCGACGGCGGGGCCCAGGGCGTGCCATGTGATCGCCAAGGAGCATCCGGCGTCGCCGAGAACGTACTCGGCCTCGGCACGGGTGGACATCGTGTTGACCGGCACCACGACACAGCCCGCGGCCTGTATCCCGAGGTAGGCCACCACGAACTCGGGCACCGACGGCGCGGCCAGCAGCACCCGGTCCCCGGGCGACAGACCCGCGGCGGTCAGGGCGCCCGCGTAGCGAACGCTCGCGTCGCGCAACTGCCGGTAGGTCCACTGATCCGCGCCGCCGCGCAGCGCGATGGCGTCGGGAGTCGCAGCCGCGTGGCGGCAGACCGGGTGGAGAACACTGACCATGGGCGGTGCCTTCCGGGGAAGTGAGCAGGTGATTCGGTACGGATCCCACCGTCCGTCAGCAGGCGTGACGAGGGCGTCGGTTCAGGTCTTCGGATCGAGCGGAAGTCCGCTGTCCTCGACCTGCTCACGGTGTCGATCCGGGGCATGACGGGATCTCCCGCGACGGGTCGATCCGTCGATCGGTCAGACGGTGATCCTGAAGCGTTCGGCGAGTTGGCGGCGGGTGTCGGGGGCACTGGTGTGCAGCACGCCCCCGACTCCGATCCGTGCCGCTCCGTCGAGGTTCTGCTGCAGATCGTCGATCATGACTGCCTCCTCCGGGGTGACACCGAGGCGTTCACAGGCAATCGCGTAGATCCGCCGGGAAGGCTTGCGGATCCCGACCTCCCCGGAGATGACGACCGCGTCGGCCACAGCGGCCAGGTCGACGCCGTCGTAGGTTCCGGTTCCGAACGAGTTGGATACCACCGCAACGGGGTACCGGGCGGCGCGGAGATCACCGAGCAGGGCGAGCATGTCCTGGTCGATCGTCATTCCCGCCTGCATCCGGGCCGTGAGCCCCTCCGCCCGTACATCGGCGCCGTGGGCACGGAGACGCTCGGCGAACCCTCGCTCGAAGGCTTCCGCGTCGATGCGGCCGGACTCGTGGTCGGCCAGGAGGGTGCGTGATGCCTGGTCCCGGCTGAGGAGGTCCAGCGGCAGGCGGGGGTCACCGCCGAGCGAGGCGCCGAAGTCGGTGAAAGCCCGCAACACGCTGGAAGTGATGACCCCGCCGAAGTCCACGAGGACCGCGGTTCGGGCCTTTTCCGTCACGCTGGACACAGTAGTCACACCCTCTCTCGCGGCCGACTTCCCACCGGCCAACGGCAGCCGCGTTCCGTCGGCTTCACCATCGGAGCCCTTGCCGCCGGCGCGCAGCCGGCGGGACGCGGACCTCAGGCGACCTCGAACAGCCCGGCTGCGCCCATTCCGCCACCGACACACATCGAGATCACCACATACCGGACGCCGCGACGCTTGCCCTCGATCAGGGCGTGCCCCACCAGGCGGGCGCCGGTCATTCCGTACGGATGGCCGACCGAGATCCCGCCGCCGTCGACGTTGAACCGCTCCGGGTCGATGTCCAATTCGTCGCGGCAGTACAGCGCCTGGGACGCGAACGCCTCGTTCAGTTCCCACAGACCGATGTCGTCGATGGTGAGGTCGTGCTGCTTCAGCAGCTTCGGAATGGCGAACACCGGACCGATCCCCATCTCGTCCGGCCCGCAACCCGCGACGGCCATGCCCCGGTACACGCCCAGCGGCTCCAGTCCGCGGCGCTCGGCTTCCTTGGACTCCATCAACACCGACGCCGAAGCCCCGTCCGACAGCTGCGAGGAGTTGCCCGCCGTCACGCTGGACTGCGCGGTCACCTGGCCGTCCGGCAGCACCGGCGCCAGTGCTGCCAGGCCCTGGAGGGTGGTCGACGGGCGGTTGCCCTCGTCCTGGGTCAGGGTCACGGCCTCGTCCCGCACCTCCCCGGACTGCTTGTCCAGGACCTTCTTGACACCGGTGAGCGGGACGATCTCCTGGTCGAACCGCCCGGCTTCCTGCGCCGCTGCGGTGCGCTGCTGTGACACCAGCGCGAACTCGTCCTGGCGTTCCCGGCTCACGCCGTAGCGTTCGGCGACGATCTCCGCCGTGTGCAACATCGGCATGTAGATGCTCGGCTTGTGCTCGACCAGCCAGGGGTCCGCCATGCGGTGGGTGTTCATCCGGTCGTTCTGCACCAAGGAGATCGACTCGACACCACCGCCGACAGCGACCTGCATGCCGTCGCCGACGATCTGCTTGGCGGCCGTCGCGATCGCCATCAGGCCCGACGAACACTGCCGGTCGATCGTCATCCCGGACACGGTGTCCGGAAGACCGGCACGGAGGGCCGCCTGGCGGGCGACGTTGCCACCTGAGGACCCCTGCTGCACGGCGCAGCCGAAGATCACATCCTCGACCTCGCCCCCCTCGAGCCCGGCGCGCTGCACCGCGTGCGAGAGGGCGTGGGCGGCAAGTTGCTGCGCCTGGGTGTCGTTGAACGCACCGCGGTACGCCTTTCCGATCGGCGTCCTTGCCGTCGAAACGATGACTGCTTCCCTCATGTCGCCTCACTTCTTCCTGTCCGTCCCGGTCGTCCGGGAGCTTCAGGGCTGGAATCCGGAGCACCGTGAGGCGCGCCGACGGGCGCCGCGGCCCGTGCGGCGGACGGGAGCCAACCTCCCGGCCGTTTATAGTTGAAGTCGGCGTCAAGTTCAACCATGTCTGGAAGTCATACGGCGCACGGCTGCGGTTGCCGGGGATTCGCACCCCCTCACCTTGACAATCCACTTCCACGACTGAAAGCTGACCGACCAGTCGGTACGAAGGGTCGAAGCACATGACCGAGCTGAGCATCTCCACTGCTGCGGGCGTGTTCGACGCGATCGTGGCGGGTCCGCCCGAGGGCCGCCCCGTGCTGCTGCTGCACGGTTTCCCGCAGACCGGGCTCGTCTGGCGACGGCAGATCGCGGCGTTGCCGGAGCACGGCTACCGGGTGGTGGCACCCGACCAGCGCGGGTACTCCCCCAGGGCCCGGCCCGAGCGGCCCGAGGCCTACCGCATCAGCCTCCTGGTCGAGGATGTCGTCGCGATCGCAGAGGAACTGGGCTGGGCGGCTTTCGACCTGGTCGGCCATGACTGGGGAGGCGCGGTGGCGTGGTGGGCCGCCGATGGCCACCCCGACCGCGTGCGTACTCTGACGGTTGTTTCCACCCCGCACCCCGGCGCTCTGGCCAGCACCCTGCGCACCGACCCGGACCAGCGGGAGAGATCGCGGTACATGATCGACTGGCGCGAAACGCCCGCTACCGAAGAGCGCATGCTCGCGGGCGATGCCGAGGCGCTTCGCGCCGCCTACGCCGGAAAGATCCCGCAGGACAGTGCCGAGGCCTATGTGCGGCACCTGTCCCAGCCGGGCGCTCTCACCGCGGCGCTGAACTGGTACCGGGCCGGCCGCCCCGACGACGCGATCGGCGTCATCGACGTGCCGACGCTGTACGTCTGGAGCACGGAGGACAGCGCGTTCGGCCCAGTGGCCGCGCAGGAGACGGGGCGGTGGGTCAACGGGCCGTACCGATTCGAAATCCTGAAGGGCGTCAGCCACTGGGTCCCCGAGGAAGCGCCCGAGACGCTGAGCCGCCTGCTGCTCGAACATCTGCGAGCGCACGGCGAGCACGGAACAACAGCGAGTACCACGTCTGTCGACTCTCAGAAGAGGTGACCTTGTGAAGACAGCGCGAGCAGCCTGGCGCCGACTCGAGCCCGTACACGCCATGATCTACTTCGCCCCCGAGGCAAGGCGACGGTACGCGGACCTCGGACTCAGCGGACGTGCCGGGTACTTCGCCTCCCGGAGCGCCGCCTTCGGCCGAGCATCTGCCGATCTGGTGATCTCGACCTTCTACAACTTCAACCCCGGTTTCGTACGGAAGGCGATCGACGGGGCCTGGGATGCGGCGACGCCGCAGCAGGTGCTGGACGCGCGGCACGCCGCCGCGAGCGAGGCTCTGCGACGCGCGGAGATCCACGAACTCCCGGCCCTGGGCGAGGTCGTGGCGTTGACCCGCAGGGCCGTCGAGGCCGCCTGCGAACACGTACAGGGCCGCCCGCTGTTCGCCGCACATGCCGCGCTGCCCTGGCCGGAGGAACCGGTACTGCAACTGTGGCACGCCCAGACACTGCTTCGGGAGTTCCGTGGAGACGGCCACGTCGCGTGCCTGCTGAGCGAGGGCCTAGGGGGCTTGGAGTCTCTGATTCTGCACGCTGCCACTGGTGAGGTTCCCGTCGACTTCCTCAAGGCGAGCCGCGCATGGCCCGCGGACGAGTGGGCCGACACCGCGGAGCGCCTGCGCTCGCGAGGTCTCCTCGACGGCGATGCCCTCAGCCCGGAAGGCGGTCGCCTGCGCCAGCACATCGAGGACCGCACCGACCGCCTGGCCCTTCCCGCCTACGCCGCGCTGGGCGACGCCGACTGCGAACGCCTCGCCGAACTCGCGAGCCCCTTCGGCCGCAAGGTCGTCGACGCCGGCCTCCTCAAGGTCGGCTGACCGAGCCCTGCGTACCCCCGAAGCAGGCGTCGTGCTCTCACTGGCTGTTCTCCATCCGCCCGCGTGGTCGGTTCGCTGCGAACGGGGTGCTGGTTCGGGTGAGTTGCCCGGTGCGGAGGCATGAAGGAAGGGCCTCCTGGTAGCTCGCGGTTGTCGAGTCCAGCGAGTGGCAAGAGGCCCTGGTGTTGAGGTGTCGCGTCGCCATCGGGGTCGGCGCTGCGGCCATCGCCCTGACCGGTGCGTCCCTCGCCGCACCGGCAGCCACCCAAGAGCGCAGCACTGGCCCGGTTCTACGGCAACGGTCAGCGGACGTACGGCGATGTTCAGCTGTGCCTGCAGGCCGATTCCAGCGGAGCGGTCTGCGCCGTCGTCACCGTGTCAGCCGTTGTCAGGTGAGTCCCGTGACATGCACTGCGCGTTCGGTGTTCTGGGTCATTCGGGGTACATGCGCGCCATGAGCGCCGATTCTCCCTCCACCTCCGCCGCCCCAGCCGGGGGTTTCCTGGCCGAACTGCGGGACGCCATCGGCTTCCGCGCCTTTGGGCTCGTACTCGGCGGCCTGCTGATCCAACTCGCCTTCACCGTCTCCTACCTGGGCGCGTTCCACTCCCCCACCCCGCACCGGATTCCGGTGGCGGTCGTGGCCCCGGGGCAGGCGTCAGCGCAGATCGTGGCCAAGCTCAACGGGCTCGACGGCGACCCGGTGAAGGCGACCGCCGCCGCCGACGAGTCCGCCGCCCGGCAGCGGATCATGGACCGTAGGGCGGACGCCGCGTTCCTGTTCAACGCGACCGGCACGAAGGACACCCTGCTGGTCGCCTCGGCGGGCGGCCCCTCGGTGTCACAGACCGCCTCACAGCTCGCCCAGAGGATCGAGGCCGGGCAGAAGCGGCAGGTCGCGGTCACCGACATCCGAGCCCCGAACAGCGGCGACGGGCGCGGCATGACCTCCTTCTACCTGGTGCTCGGCTGGGTGATCGGCGGCTATCTGACGGCGACGATCATGAATATGTCCGCCGGTTCACGACCGGCCAACCAGCACCGGATCACGATCAGGCTGGCGGTGCTGGGTTTGTACGCGATCGTGTCCGGGGTCGCCGGCGCGGTGATCGTGGGGCCGGTGTTCGACGCACTGAGCGGTCACTTCTGGGCGCTGACCGGGATCGGCACGCTGGTGGTGTTCGCGTCGGCGGCGACCTCACTCGCGCTGCAGACGCTGCTGGGCATGCTCGGCACCGGGGTGACCATCCTGCTGTTCGTGGTGCTGGGCAACCCGAGCTCGGGCGGGGTGTACCCGTCGGTGCTGCTGCCGGGGTTCTGGAGCGCGATCGGACAGGCACTGCCGCCGGGCGCGGGCACCACGCTGGTCCGCAACACCGTGTACTTCGACGCGCACGCCACATCGATCGCCTGGTGGGTGCTCGCCGCCTACGCGGTGGGCGGTACCGCGGTCGCGCTGGTCGCGGCCTGGTGGCGGGAGCGGCGCAAGGCGGCCATCGGCGCCGTTGGATCGGACCGCAGCGGACCGGCCCCCGCACCTGCAGGGTGACGGCCGTGCCGACCGGTGCGACCGCCCCAGGAACCAGGTGGCGATGTGGCTGCTGTGCGAGCCGTCGTCCTCGTCGAGCCGACAGCCAAGGCGCTTCTGCGGCACGGCAACGGCGACTGCCCCCGCATGGGGGCGAGCACCGCGGTACACCGGGCCGACGCCGGCCGTGCCCGGACCGTCCGGGCACGGCCGGAGTGGAAAGCTCAGTCCAGCAGCTGGGCGCTGCCCGCCGGTTCACGCCGCTCTTGTCCGTTGATGCGGTGCCTTTCGATGGACGAGCGCCGGTACACCTCCTGCCGCACCCGCTGGATCTCGCCGATGGGCCGGTGCTCCTCGCGTGATCGCCACGGCGTGATCGACGTGGCGTCGGCGGCCGCCAGGTTGTCGTTCCCGCCGATGTCCTGGCGCGGGAGATCCACACGGGCGACCGTCACCCAGGGGGACAGGTCCTCGGGCCACTTGACGGACGTGTTGTCCACCGGCATCCGGGCCAGATCGGTGTTGAGCTGGACCTGCAGCTCGAAGGAGTGGTCTCGCTCCACGGCCTCGGCCACCAGGGTGCGACGGAAGGCCTCGTTGTCCGCGCGCACGTCCACGATCTGGTGCGTCAGGGAGGCCAGGGACTCGGCCGTCGGCACGGTACGGATCTTGGCGATGTGGTCGCCGTGCCGGAAGGCGCCCATGCTGTTGTAGGTGTACGACAGCAGGTTCCTGCGCGGGACGGCAGTGAACGACAGCATGGCGAGCAGTTCGTCCCACAGCCAGCTGTCGGGATCGGTGAGCGTCTGTCGGCGGGTCAGGAAATCCGCCATCCAGGTCTTGCGGCGGGCCGGGTCCACCAGGGCCTCGGGCAGTTCGGCGAACAGATCCTCGATCACCATGTAGTCGTAGGCGGTGTTCGCGAAGAAGACCTCGTTGTTGATCAGGTTGAGGTCGAAGGTGCCGCTGTCTCGCTCGTCGTCCAGCAGCGAGGGGCCGGCCACTCCGAACAACTTGATGCCCATTCCGCACGCCGCGCCCAGCTGGTGGTCGGGGCGGTCGTGGCCCAAGCCGTTCGAGTAACGGACGACGGCGTCGTACACGGTCGGCCGGGCAAAGATTCCCTGCCCGTAGAAGCCTGCGTTGTCACCCACCGTGACCGTGGCCCTGAGGAGGCCGTAGGTCTTTCCATGGGCAGCGCGGACAGCTCGGCCGACAGCCTCGCGCTCGACCGAGGCGCGCGTACGGCGCGCCACCTGGGCGACAACCGCCTCCATCTCCTCCTGGTAGGACGGGCGTTCGGTGGGACGGTATTCCTCGTAGCGGACGGGCTTCATTGTGCCGCCTCCCTGTCGTGGGGTACTGACAGCAAACGTAGCCCGCAATTCAGTTGTGCACAATCTTTCTGTGGGCCATCACACGTGGTGGTTACGGTTCGCTCCGCCGAAGGGCGAGGAAGACGACTGCACCGCCCACCGCACAGTCCGTACCCGCACGGAACATGCCATCGGCCGAATGAAGAACGCGCTTCAGTACCCACGTCCTGGGTTGAGGATGCCTCCGGGGTCGAAGACGGCCCTGATGCCGGTCATCAACTCCCGCTCGGTGGGGCCGAGTTGTGCGTCGAGGTAGCGTGTCTTGAGCGAGCCCACGCCGTGCTCGCCGGTGATCGTGCCGCCGAGCGCGAGGGCGGCGGCCACGATGTCGTCGAAAGCGGCACCGGCGCGGTCGGCAGCGTCACGGTCGGTGGCGTCGTAGACGACGGTCGGATGCAGGTTGCCGTCGGCGGCGTGGCCGAAGGTGCCGATCAGCACGCCGTGGTCGGCGGCGATCCGCTCGATCGCGTCAAGCAGTCGGGGAAGGTCCTGGACCGCGACACCGACGTCGTCGAGCAACGTGGTACCCAGCCTCTCCAGAGCCGGGTACACCGTTCGTCTGGCCTGCATGAACATCTCGCCTTCCGTCGGGTCGGCGGTGTGCAGCACCTCGGTGGCGCCGCCGGTCTCGGCCAGCCTGGCGCAGGTGGTGGCCTCCTGATCGGCGGACGGCCCGTCACACTGGACGAGCAGGAGCGCCCCGGCCGACTCGTCCAGTCCCATGCGCGTCAGGCGATTGACGGCGCGCATGCACGTGCGGTCCATGAGCTCCACCGCCGCCGGGTCGGCGACCGACGCGATCCGCAGCACGGTGTCGACCGCCTGTTGGGACGTCGGGAACGAGGCCACCACGGTGGCGGTTGCCGCCGGGAACGGCCGCAGTCGCACGGTGGCGTCCACGATCACCGCGAGGGTGCCTTCGGAGCCGACGAGGAGCCGGGTGAGGTCGAGCCCGGTGACGTTCTTACGGGTCGGCGGACCGGTCCGGATCACGCGGCCATCGGCGAGTACGGCCGTCAGCGCGGCGACATGGTCGGCGGTGACCCCGTACTTGGCGCAGCACATGCCGCCTGCGTTGGTCGCCAGGTTGCCGCCGATGGTGGAGATCGCCTTGCTTCCCGGGTCCGGCGGATACCACAGGCCGTGCTCGCGGGCGCGGGCGTCGAGATCGCCGGTGAGCACGCCCGGCTCGACGGTTGCCGTCCGGCCGGGCACGTCCAGGGCGAGGATCCGGTCCATCATGGCGAGCGAGAGTACGACGCAGCCGTCGATCGCATTGGCCGCGCCGGCCAACCCGGTGCCGGCCCCCCGGGTCACCACCGGGGCGTGATGGTCGCCGGCCGTGCGCAGCGTGGTGATCACGTCATCGGTCGAGCGGGCCCGCACCACCGCCGCCGGGCGTCCCGCGGGAGCCAACAGGCACTGGTCACGGCGGTAGGCCTGCATAGCGTCCCGGTCGGTGACCACCCGGCCCGGCAGCGCGGCGGCGAGGGCGGCGGCGACGTCATCGGCAACCTCGGTCATGGCGTCTCCGGCTCGTAGAAACCGCGGATGTGAGCGACGACCAACTCGGCGGCACGGTCGGTCTCCCCCGCGTCCAGCGCGTCGACGATCGCCTGGTGTTCGGCCAGCAGACGCGCGAGCACCGTTCCTCGATCGGCCACCGCGGCGAGCGCGTCGAGCAGGTAGCCGGCGATGCAGTCGCGCAACACCCCGATGACGAACCCCAGCGCCTGATTACCACCGGCATAGGCGAGCTGCACGTGGAAGTCCACGTCCGCGGCGTGGAAGGTGTGGATGTCGGCGTTGTCCACCGCTGTCGCCATGGTCAGCAGACAGGACCGAGCCGCCTCCGGCACGGACGTGGTCTGCCGTATCGCCTCCGCCTCCAGCAGCGTGCGCAGCGCCACCAGGTCGGCCAGCGGGATCGCGCCGACCTGCAGCGCGGTGCTCAGCGCCAGGCCCGCCGCACCCGCCGTGCGCTCGTGGGTGACGCGCGGACGCGCGGTGGAAACGGTGTCCGCTCCGCTGATCAGACCGTGTGCCTGCAACACCCGCAGCGCCTCGCGGATGGTGGACCGCCCGACACCGAAGGACTGGGCGAGTTCCGTTTCCGTGGGCAGCTCGGTGTCGGCGGGGAATGTGCCGTCGAGGATGGCCGCCCGCAGGCGCTGAGCCACCTCCAGACTCAGGGGCACGCGCGAGACCGGTGAGATCGTCATGGCCACACCCTAGCTACTTGTCTGTTTGTCGGACAAGCAACTAGGGTGCTTCTCGCTGTGCCCCAGGACACAGAGGGCCACTCCCTCAAGGACGCGGAAGTCAGGTGTCGCCATGACCGAGAAGCTCCAGCTCGACCCGGCCAGGACCGCGATCGTGCTCATCGAGTACCAGAACGAGTTCACCAGCGTCGGAGGCGTGCTGCACGACGCGGTCGCCGACGTCATGCGGCGCACCGGCATGCTCGCCAACACCGTCGCCCTGGTCGACGCCGCCCGGCGGGCCGGAGTGTCGATCATGCACGCGCCGATCACGTTCGCGGAAGGCTACGGCGAGCTGACCCGCCACCCGTACGGCATCCTCAAAGGCGTCGTCGACGGGAAGGCGTTCGTCAAGGGCACGTGGGGTGCCTCCATCGTCGACGAGCTCACGCCGGCGAACGGGGACATCGTCATCGAGGGCAAGCGCGGGCTCGACACCTTCGCCAGCACCAACCTCGACTTCATCCTGCGCAGCAAGGGCATCGACACGATCATCCTCGGCGGCTTCCTCACCAACTGCTGCGTCGAGTCGACCATGCGCACCGGTTACGAGCACGGCTTCCGGGTGATCACCCTGACCGACTGCGTCGCCGCCACATCGCAGGAGGAGCACGACAACGCCATCTCCTACGACTTCCCGATGTTCTCGCTGCCGAGGACCTCTGCGGACGTCATCGCCGCCCTGTAGTCCGCCTGCGGTTGCAGCCGGACCTCGTGCCCGCCCGCCCTGGCGCCCTCGGCGTAGGCGTCCGCCAGGGCGGCGCAGTAGTTGCCGATGGCCGGAGGGCCGTCGATGACGAGAATGCGTCGCACCCTTGCTCCCGCCGCATGGAGGGCCCTCCACACGGGACTTGCCACGCCCTGGCTCCTCGGCCCCGCGCGTGGGGCCGCGTCGCCCGTTCGGAGGCACCTCGTGCCGGCCCCCTGATGAGGTCGGACGACACCTGTGCCACCTCCGTCCTCGCCGCGCGGCCCCGGGCTGTGACCACTCGGGCCCGGCCGTCCCGAAATCGCCCCTCAGCAACGCCTCATCGCCCCAACCGGAACGGAGAGGCTAGAGAGGGATGCGGATGTCGAGCACGGGGCCGGTGGCGTCGACCAGCGTCGCGTCCAGTTTCTCCAGGACATGGAGCATCGGCTTGTTGCTCGCCGCCACCGCGGCGGCCAGCTCGTGATGTCCCTCGCGGCGGGCGACGGTCGCCGCGTGTTCCGCCAGCGCGGTGCCGAGCCCCCTGGCCTGCCACGCGTCCTCGACCAGGATCGCGAGTTCCCCCACCCCTCGCTGATCGGTGCGCATGACGTTGGTCATGGCGATGATGTGGTCTGTGCGCTCGGCCGGAGTGGTCACCAACGTGGTGCCGCGCTCCGGGGCGGACAACTGACGCCATTCGGCAGGTGAGAGCCCGGACTTGCCCGCGTGGTAGCGCAGGGCTCGGCTGTCCGGCGAGCAACGGCGATGCAGTTCCTGGACCGGCACCAGGTCGGCGGGGGCCGCCGCCCGGGTTCGGATCGCGGTGCCGTCGGGCAGCGTGATCGATTGTGCGGCGTCTCGACGGCCGGCGTCGGACATCAGCGTTCTCCTCACATTGCGATCGTGACTGCTGGGCCACGGGTCCCGGGGGGGGGCACGAGCGCGGCCTTGCTCCGCAGTAGTCTTTTTCTGCCTGCAGGCCGATTCAAGGGGACTTCGCGCCACGTTGGTTGCGCTCTGCTCATGCTCAACCACGGAGGGGAACGAAGATGTGAAGGAATCGCGGTCGTCGTAGACGCTGATCCTGAGCATCGCTCTCGTCATCGCTCGAAGAATTACACGGAGGACCGCCCGACCCTGACGCCCAGGACAGGCCGATGAACGTCCCTACTTTGCATAAGCGAGACACTTCTGACTGGGTGTCCACCCACATTCCCTCACCCCGAAGCCACAGACGACTCCCCTGTGCCCCAGTCCATCGACCCACTCCGCCGGAACACCCAGCCGAGGCCGCGTGGCCATGACCCCACCGTGAAGGACGCCCGGCAACAAGCCCGCTACGACACCGTCCGACGCCGATCGCAAAAGTAACCTACTGGGACGTAACGGCCTTTGCTTCATTCTCTGTGATCGCCATGGCCGCCGCCATGACGGTCAGCTGGGGGTTCACCTGCGGGCAGCTGGGCAGCACCGACGCGTCCGCGACCACCACGCCGTGCACGCCGCGGAGCCGGCCCTGCGGATCGACCGGGAAACGTTGCGGGCTCGCACCCGCGGCGGCCGTGCCGGTGGGGTGGTAGGCCGACAGGTGCAGTTGCCGCGCGCTCGTGCCGGCCAGCACGTCACGCAGTTCGGTGAGGCTGCGCACGCGGGGCGTGCGCGGAATGCCGGTGAGTACTTCCTCGGCGCCCGCGGCGAACAGCAGCTCGCCCATGGCGAGGACGGCCCGCAGGAGACGGCCGGCGTCGCGGCGGTCCAGGTCGTAGCGGATCACGGTGCGGTGGCGGCCCAGGACGCGGCCGGCCGGACTGTCGGCGATCATCGCCCCGAGCGTGGCGAGCCGGTCCGCGCCCTCCAGTTCGCGGCGCAGCTCGCCGCCCGCCCCGGGCAGGACGAACGAGCCCATGCCGGGCGGGGTGGCGGTGGCCTCGATGAGGATGCCGGCGCCGTGGTGTTCCTCCACGCCGACGCTCTGCAGCACGCCCTGCCAGGCCTTGACCGGTTCGGCGAAGCGTCCTGCGACGCTCGTGGCCGGGTGGACGCTGAGGTTGTGCCCGAGGCGGGGGTGTCCGCCCAGTCCGGAGCGGCGCAGGAGCTGCGGGGTCTGCAGGGCGCCCGCCGCGACGACGACGAGGGGGGCGAGGATGTCGAATGCGCCGCCCCGCTCCCGTCGTACGCGTACCCCCGCCGCACGGGCGCCTCCTGGGCGGTCCGGGTCGACGAGTACGCGCTCCACCCGCGCCTCGGTGACGATGCGGGCCCCGGCGGCGCATGCCTCGGGCAGCACGGAGAGCTGGACGCTCTGTTTGGCGCCGGTCGGGCAGCCGGCCACGCACTGGCAGGAGCCCTGGCAGCCGGGCGCGTTCCTACGCAGGGGCGCGGCCCGCCAGCCGAGCGCGTGGGCGCCGGCGAGAGCGACTCGTCCGTTGGCGCCGAGGACGTCGAGGGGCTGGGTGGCCACCCGCAGGATGCGTTCGGCCTCGTCCAGGTGACGGTCGAAGTCGTCGGCCGCCGTCCATCCGAAGTGCCTGCTCCACCGGGACAGGACGTGGTCCGGGGTGCGGTAGCAGGTGCCGGAGTTGACGAGGGTGGTGCCGCCGACGGCTCGGCCCACCGGCAGCAGCAGCGGCGGTGTGCCGACGGCGAAGGTGGCGCCGCCGTCCCGGTACAGCTCGGTGAACCGGTCCAGGGGCGTGCGCCGGCCGAAGGACTCGGTGGAGTGGTGGCTTCCCTCTTCGAGGACGACGACGTCGAGTCCTGCCCGGGCCAGGGTCCGCGCGGCCACGGCCCCGCCGGCTCCCGAGCCGACGACCACGGCATCGGCGGTGGAGCGGGCCGGCCAGGCGGACGCGGGCGTCAGGTCGAGCGGGGGGTCCCTGCGCGTGAGGACGCTCGTCGCAGGTCCCTCGTGGAGCATGCGCTCGGTTCCGGCCGACAGCAGGACGGGCACCTTGAGGAGGTCCAGCAGCGGCAGGAGCGCGGGGCGGGCGGCCAGTCCGTCCAGAACGGACTGCCGTTCGTGCGCGGTGAGCCCGGCCAGGGTGCGCCCGGTACGGGCCAGGGCGTAGGCGTCCACCGCGCGAGCGGCGGCCCGGATGCCCGCCCGGGCGGTCGCCGGCATCGCGGACAGGACCGTCTCGAGGCGGTCGGGAACCCGGCGGGGCCAGTCGGTCGTGCCGTCGTCGGCGATGAGGGCGGCGACGAGGCCGGTGAGACTCATCGTGTGCCCACCTCCGCGTGGGCCGTGCCGTCCAGTGTCCACTCGGCCTCGGTGCGCCAGCCGCCGAACCACCACCTCTCCAGCAGGACGTGCGCGTCGGCGCGCTCGCTGTTGCGGCAGGTCGCGTGCCGGCCGTCGGGGTCGGTGTAGTCGAGTGCGAGGGTGCGGTCGGCGGGCTGGGTGACCTCGATCCGGATGCGGCGCAGGGCGGTGCGGCCGGTGACCGTCCACGTGGGCAGGGCCGGGTCCGCCCGGAAGCGCCCAGCTCCGGCCCAGCCGGCGGCCCCGCGCTCGGGGCGGCGGGGCCAGTCGCGGCCGTGGTGGCGCAGCCGGAGGAAGACCATCGGGGGCAGCCTGCTCAGTCCCGGACGTGTGGAGACCGCGGCGACGACCTCCAGCACGTCCCCGTCGCCGAGGTCGGCGTGCAGCCAGGCCCAGCGGCGGGCGTTGCCGTGACCGTAGATGCGGGCCGACGCGCCCGGGGCCCCGGTGAGCGTCAGCGTCCTGCCGTCGTGCGTGAAGGTCCCGTCGTACCGGGACCGCGCTGCCGGAAGCATGTGGGCGGCGGGCAGGAGCGGGCGGTTCCAGGACCAGCGGGGGAAGGTGAACAGCGGCTCGCCGGCGGGGCGTTCCGCGATGTCCCAGTGCAGGGCGCCCTCGTCCGCCGATCCGGACAGGCGCCCGGGGCGGGAGGTGACCTCGCCGGCGCTGAAGCCCGGCTTGCCCGGCTCGGCGCCGGACCACGGCACGGGGCCGAAGCGGGCGTGCCGCACGGGGCCGTCCTCGGGGAACACCGCGGCCCAGCCGTGCGCGTACGGCTCCGACCCGTCGGCGGGCGCGGTCAGTTCATGGTGCAGCCAAAGCCCGCTGCCGGTGTCCGGGTCGGTGACGGTGGTGTACCAGACCTCCGTGCGGCCGGGCTCCCCGCGCCAGCGGGACGCGAGGAACGCGCCCGGGTTCCGGGACCGCGGGAAACGGAAACTCGCGAGGAACGGCAGGAGCTGCGTACGCAGCGGGAAGCGAAGAGTGCCGGTGCCGATCGGCGCGCCGTTCTCGTGGAGGGTGAACGGCAGCACGGTCATCGAGGCCACGGGCCTGCGCGGGGAGACGGACTTCCAGCCGTCGAGGGTGAGGCGGCGGCCGCCGGCGGTGAACGCGAGGCGGTACCGGATACGGCGTCGCGCGAGGGGGGATATCTCCAGCTCTCCCTCCGCGTCCGGATCGTCGGCCCAGCCGGTGATCCGTACACGGCCTGCGGCGCGCGCCTCCGTCGTGCCCCGCAGCCGCATGACACGGTCCGACGAGACCGTCAGGTCCAGGCGGACGCGGCGGTCGCGGTGTTCGCCGTCGAGCCGCAGCACGCCGAGCATCGTCTCGCTGAAGACGGTGCCGCGCGCGATCGAGCGCCTGCCCGGGTGGGTGCGCGAGGTCGTGGCCGCGCTCATGCGAGGCCCTCCAGCATGATCCGCTCGGTGACGGTCAGGTACCGCTCGGCCGCTCGCCGGGCGCCGGCCTCGTCACCGGACCGCACCGCGGCGACCACCGGCTCCAGGCGCTCCCGGGCCACCCCGGCATCGGTGAACGGTCCCTGGAGCGCGGCGCGCACGGGGAGGTAGGCGTTGAAGAGGGTGTTGGTGAGCAGGACGTAGACGCGGTTGCCGGTGGCGCGGGCCAGGGCCCGGTGGACCTCGATGTCCGCCAGCTGTACGGCGTCCGCGTCCGCCGCCTCCCCCACGGCCGCCAACAGGGCGGCCAGTTCGCGCCGTTGCCGTTCGCTCGCTCGGCCCGCCGCCCGTTCGGCGATCAACGCTCCGATGCTGCGCCGCACTTCGAACACCTCACCGATCCAGTCGGGGCTGTGCCGTACGAGCATCGGCAGCAGGTCGGCGCCGCCCAGGCGCAGGTAGTCGCGCACACGGGTGCCGACGCCGTGCCGGGTCTCCAGCAGGCCCGCCTGCATCAGACGCCCGAACGCGTGCTTCAGGGTCGTGCGCGTGACGCCGTAGCCGTCGGCCAGTGTGCGCTCGGGCGGCAGGTAACTGCCCGCCGGATGGCGCCCGGTGAGGATGTCCTCACGCAGCCGGCTCTCCAGGGTGTCTACGAGGGTTTCGCGGGGCAGGGACTCCACGCCGTCCTCCCAGTGGCTCAGTGGATGAGCCACTCAACCAGTGCGGGTCCGTCGAGTCAATGACCTCGGCGAGCCCGCCGCCGGACTTCCACCGTCTGCGGGGAGGGGGGTGAAGGGTGCGGTCGGGTAACCCCGTTCAGCTGCCGCTGGGCATGACCTTCAGCACCTTGCCCTTGGGATCCGCCTGCAGATAGCCGCCCTCGCCGTACTTGTCACTGAGGTACACGGACATCCCCGCGGGCGTGCCGAAGACCTTGTCCGGCGGGTTCAGCAGCAGGTAGCGGGAGGTGATGTGGTCGACCTTCAGCCTCTTCTCGCTCTCGCGCAACAGGGCGGGCACAGCGTCCCAGTCGAACCCGTCCAGGGTGACCGGTGTCCTGTTGCCGGGCAACGTGGAGCTGATGATGCCCTTCTGCACGCCCTCCCCTGCACGGTACGTGTACGTGTCGTACTTGGTGGCGCTGCCCTTCACCATCAATTCGGCGTCGATGTAATCCGGGTACACAGTGAGGCTGCCGAATCGGTCCCGGCCGGTCTCCTTCTTGAACGCCTGGACGGCGGTGCGGATGCCGGCCGGACTCAGCAGGTCCCTCGTTCCTCCGGTCCCCGCGTCCCTCCCGGGTGACGCGGAGGAAGCCGAACCGCTCGGCGACGGTGTCCTGGCCTCCGGACCGGTGGAGGCCGGGGGCCCCGACGCCCCGGAGGCCTGGGTACGGCCATCGGGCCAGAGCGTCCATATGAGCGTGCCGGCGAGTACGGCCACCGCGACGGGCAGCCCTGCCAGCGCCCAGCGCCGCCGGTGGCCGCGGCGCACGGGCACGGTCGCGGACGAGAGACGGGCGTCCTCCGGCCTCGACGGCACCGTGTGCGCGGGTCGGGCGTCGTACGGTCCAGGAGGCACAGCGGGCGGCGGCCCGAAGCCGGGTGCCGCCGTGGTCACCGCGGCCGGAGCCGGTACGGCGGGCGGGGGTTGCAGGGGGTAGGAGGTGGGTGTGCGGGGCTCGTGGGCCGCGGCCTCCAGCATCCGGTCCAGTTCTTGGGCACCGGGGCGTGCCGCGGCGTCGCGGACGAGGACCCGGATCAGGACGTCGCCCAGCGCACCGGCCCGGACCGGTGGCGGAACCTGTTCGCTGAGGACGGCCGCGAGCGTGGCCAGCGTGGTGCCCCTGCGCAGCGGGTGACGGCCCTCCACAGCGGTGTAGAGCATCATCGCCAGCGACCACAGATCCGAGGCGGGTCCGCCTTCGTGCCCTGCGACGCGTTCCGGTGCCATGTAGTCGGGGGTGCCGATGACCGAACCGGTCGCGGTGAGCGTGGTCGCCTCACGGATCGCCGCGATACCGAAGTCGGTGAGCACCGGACGGCCGTCCGGGCGCAGCAGGACGTTGGCCGGTTTCACGTCGCGGTGCTGGATGCCCGCCTCGTGCGCCGCGTGCAGCGCGGCCAGTACCTCGCGGCCGAGCAGCGCCGCCTCCCGGGGCTCCATGGGCCCGCGGGCGAGACGGTCGGCCAGGGAGCCACCGGTGACCAGCTCCATGACGATCCAGGGATAGGTCCCCGGGCCGCCGTCCACGATGTGGTGGATCGTCACCACGTTGGGGTGGTCGACCCGGGCCAGGGCGCGCGCCTCCCGCAGGACCCGTTCCCGCAGCATCCGGGCGGCTTCCGGGTCGTACTCGGCGAGGTCCGGATCGGGCGGCCGGACCTCCTTGACGGCCACGCTCCGGTGCAGGACGAGGTCCTGGGCCGTCCAGACCATGCCCATACCACCACCGCCGAGCCGTTTCCGCAGCTCGAACCGCCCGTCGACAACCCGTCTGCCGCTGTTGCCGTCGCCCGCATCGCTCATGCGCGGGAGCATAGTTGCCGTCGGCGCCGACCGTGGTGACGGCCCCCGGCACGGCCGTCGGGGTGGTCAGAACTGTTCGACGAAGTACGGTTAGACAGTCCTCCAGCCGTTGCCCGAGGCACCGTTGAGCGGCCCTCCGGCATCGCGCTCAGGACCGCGTCCACCAGGGGACGTAGGCCCTCTGGTCGGCGATCACGTGCCGGGCCGTGTCGAAGAGCGACGTTTGGCTGGTCTGGGCGCGGCGGATCCGGGTGCGCACCATGGCGAGGTGGGCGGCGAGCTCGCGGCGGGTCAGTTCGCCCATGGGCCGCTGGCCCCAGGCGCGAAGACTGTGGCCGGCGCGGGTGGTGACGGAAGCGGGCAGGCGGGTGAGGGCATCGATGGCCGTCCACTGCCCAGGACCTCCACTGCGTTGAGGGCGTCACGCCGCTGTCATCGGCCGCGCGGACGGCGACGGACAGCTGCCGGCCGACCGGGGTCAGGATCTCCCGGCGATCTGGGGGTGATCAGGGCAGCAACGCGCCGTCCACGGCAGCCTGATGGGCCTCCTCCTCCACGCACTGCGCCGAGACTGGGCCATGCTCAGCTCGCCTGTCCGGAAGCAGCGGTGGAGCACTTGGTGTCCGGAGCGTCGGGATCGGGGCTGGCGGCGGCCTGAAGGTGGTGACGGGCCAGGGCGTCGGCGAGCAGAGCCGAGAACTCCACCAGCGCCTGGTCGGAGGCTGGCAGCGCGCCCCCGAGGCGTCCCCGCCGCCACGCTGCCGCGAACCGGCCGTCGTCGGCACCGGGACCGTCCCGGCGCCCCGGAGAACCCCAGGGCGTCCACCCTGCTCTGTGTTGTTCAATGACCGAATGGCACCGGACACCACCGCACCCACCCTCACTCCGCCCATACGCGGCCGCGGCCTGCGGCTTCGTCGTTGGGATCCCACCGACGAGGCCGATGTCGAGTCCTTTCTGCGCGGCTGCTCGGACCCGGAGTTCCAGCGCTGGAACACTCCCCTGTGGCCCATCACGGATCTGACGACCGCCCGCGCCACCCTGCACAGCAAGGCCGAGGCGGCTGAGGCCGGGACCGGGGCCTCCTTCTGCGTGGAGGACGCGGACAGCGGCACACCGCTGGGGCACGTCGGCGTGGCCCGGATCGACCGCACGATGCGGTCGGCGTGCGTCGGCTACTGGGTGCTGCCCGAGGCACGCGGCCAGGGCGTCGCCACCCGCGCCCTGGCACTGACCGCCCGCTGGGTGTTCACGGGTCTGCGCCTGCACCGTCTGGAACTCGACCACGCCGTCGGCCACGAGGCGTCGTGCAAGGTCGCCGAGCGGTGCGGTTTCCGCTACGAGGGCACGCTGCGCGGGGCCATGTGGGAGGAGGGCCGTCGGGACGCCTTCCGTGACTGCCATCTGCACGCCCGACTCGCGACGGACCCCGAGCTGTAGCGGGAACGGGCGGCGGCCTCCGCTCCGGCCACCACCCGTGGATCCCCACCCTGCCGGGCGGGCAGATCGGGCCGTCCGGTCCGGCCCTGGTCGCGCCCCCGGGCGAACCGCCGGAGCCGGGCGGCGACGCCGGTCCGCTCCTCGCGTTCTCTGTGATCTTCGACCTCATCGAGGAGGGGCTCGTATGGCGTTTGCAGAACATGTGGAACGAGTCGTCGGCGAGATCGTCGGTGAGTTCCCGGCGGACAGCGGGATCTACGCGGTGACGTTCCGCATCGACAGCGTCGACCAGGATCCGCGGTTTCCGTACGTGGCGATCGGCTACACGACCGAGGCCGACGCTACGGCGGCGGCGCAGCAGACGCCGGATGCCTGGGAGGCACGGTGGAGTTATGCGTTCTTCCCGGAGACGGGGCTCGAAGGGGTGAGGACCGTCGGACGTGACCCTGAGGGCGCGCGGTCGCACCGGCGGGAGGCCGAGTCCCGGGGGCTCTGGTACGAGGACGACGACGAGGCGGACGGCCGCGACGAACGGCTGGTCGAGTGGTTCTACGAGGTGTGCGTCGCGGCGGCCAGGCGCCTCCACGACAGCGGCCGGATCGTGGCGGTGCTGGGGCGGCCGGTGCCGGTGGTCCTCTACGACATGTTCGACCCGGACGCGATGTTCGAGCTGACGTCGAGCGCGAATCCGGCGGACCTGGTCGCCGACTTCATGGCGGAGGCGCCCTGACATCCGGTCACCGCCGGTCCGCACCGCTCGCGTGTGACAGCGGCGTACGGAACATGTCACAGAGCTCGTACCGTCGGCCACCGTCGCTTCCCCGGAGCTCCGCCGGGTGGGATGTTTACCCGCCGGAGCGGCCCGCGGCGGGCCGCGGACAGCCATCGGGGGGACACCTTGACGCACCTGCACCACGGAACCGGCAGCGGCGGTAGCGCCGGAGGGGCACGAAGAACCGTCAGGACGGGCGGAGCCGGCGCGACGCGGCATCGCCGGGCGGCGGTGACCGCCATCACGCTCGCCATGACCCTGCCCTTGACGCTCAACGCGGCAGGAGACGCGGGAGCGGCGGCGGACCACCCCATCGTCTTCGCCCGCTACACCGCGGGAGCTCCCGTCGAGGACCTCTACGCCATCTCGGCCGGCGGTGGCACGCCGGTCAAACTCACCCACACCTCCACCGTCAGCGACGTGATGCCCAGCTGGTCCCCGGACGGCAAGCGGGTGGCCTTCGTGCGCTACGGATCCGGCGGCGCCATCGACGGCGTCTGGACGATGAAGACCACGGGCGGCGACCTGAAGGCCGTCCCCGGCACCAAGGGCGCATCCGACCCGGCGTGGTCCCCGGACGGCAAGCGGATCGCCTATGCCAAGCCCGTCGGCACCCAGCGCGAGATCTACGTGGCCGACATCGACGGCACTCCCGCCACCCGGCTCACCCACACCGCGGCGGACGACCTCCATCCGACGTGGTCCCCGGACGGCAAGTACCTCGCGTTCAACCGGGCGGACGCCGGCGGACACAGCAGGGTGATGCGGATTCGGCTGTCCACCCTGGCGCAGACGGCGGTCACCGGTTCCGGCTCCCACGACTGGACGCCGGACTGGTCGCGCGGCAACCGCATCGTCTTCAGCCGGGTCGACTCCTCGGGCTTCGCACATCTCTACCTCGTCCGCCCCGACGGCACCGGAGTGCACCGCATCACCTCGGCCCGCTTCAACGACAAGTACCCCTCGTGGTCCCCGGACGGCAGCCGTCTGGTCTTCACCCGAGGTGGGGGCGACGACGCGGACCCCGAACACCTGTACCTGGTCCGCGCGGACGGCACCGGAACGACCAAGCTCACCAAGACCGACTCCCACGACATGGAGGCGGACTGGCGCCCCTGACGTACTCCTCGGTCATTCCATGGCAGGCGCCTGCGGGTCCGGTTCGCGGCGGCCGGCCGGGCCCCGGCGGCTCAGGCATCGTTCGCCCAGAGCCCTGAAGTGCCGTCGCAAGGCCAGAAACGGTGCCAGGCTCAGAGCCGGACCGATGGCCGCGGAGGCGTACCAGGCGCCTGCGGAGGCGCGTACGAGGTCGTGCGACCGCCACCTCAGGTCCCGCGCGCCGTCCGGGACGGCAGTGATCAGGTAAACGTTGGCCAGCTCCTCCAGCAGACCGCGTACGAGATCGGGTGGTCGGCGGACCAGCGCGGCCGCTGCCTCCGTGCAGATGTCGGCGACGGGCGCGAGTGCGAGCAGCCGCAGCAGCCGGGCCTGCGCCCTGGGCAGCCGGGCGTACGAGATGTCGAGGACCGAGCGGACGCCGAGGGCTCGGGTCGAGTCGCTCGCGACGCTGATCTCCTCCACCAGCGAGGAGAGCGCACGATGGCGTTGCTTCCGGAGGACGCCGGCCACCATGCGCAGGGACAACGGCAGGCAACCGCACAGGGCTGCGAGCCTTCTCACGGCGTCGGGCTCCCGGGCCGGCCGGTCGTCATGGGCGTCGCTCAGCCGGTCTTCTGAGGGTGAACCCACCCGCGGACGCGAGGTCGATGCCTGTCCTAGGGCGACGCGGTGGCGGCGAGCAGGCGTGAGACGCGGGCGGCGCCCACGCGTACGGCGTCTTCCAGCCGGGACTGCCGTTGTTCGAACAGCTCAACGGGGACGGAGGTGGCTACGGCTCCCGCGACCCTCCCGTCCGCGTCGAGAACGGGGGCGGCGAGACAGGACAGACCGCCCTGGAACTCCCCCACCTCGACCGCCACGCCGGAGGCATGGACCCGCTCCAGATGCTCCTCCAGGACATCGGGCGCGGTGATGGTGCGGTCGGTGAGCCGGGTCAGCCCCTGTTGCCGCAGGTAGTCATGGCGCCGCGCGGCGGTCAGCGACGACAGCATGACCTTGCCGAAGGCCGTGGCGTGCGGGGCCTGGTGGAAGCCGACGTCGAGCGGCTGTGCCCGGGGCGCCGAGGGCGAGTCCACGACCTCGGCGACGACGATCTCCTCGTCCCGGAAGACGGTGTAGTACGCGGCGGCGGCGCACTCGTCGTGGACCTGGTGGAGCACGCCCAGCAGGCCGGGGGTCACCTCCAGTTGCTGGCACAAGCGGCGGTGCAGCCCGGTGAGCTTGTAGCCCAGGCCGTACCCGCGGGACTGGTTCAGCCTCACCAGGTAGCCGTCGTGCACGAGGGTGTTCAGCAGGCGGTACGTCGTCGGGAGCGTGAGGCCTGCGCGCCGGGCGACGGCCTTCGCGGTGATGCCGTCACCGCCGGCCGCGACCGCCTCGAGCACCCTCAGCGCCCGCCGGACCGATCCGAGCAGGTCTCCGGCACCGGCGGCGTGCATCTCGTTGCCGTGCATCATGCGTCTCCTGTGCGGCTCGGGGAAGCGAGCCGTATCGCCGTACCGCCACCCGGGCGGCCGGCTCCGGGCGGAAGATGCCTCGGAGCCGGCCGTACGGAGGCGGCGCCGGCGCTCTGCCGGGCCGGACAGGTCTGCCGCCCCGGGCGGCCGGAGCCTGTCTGTCGTGCGACGGTCATGCAGCGATGGTACGCAACCGGTTCATAGCCACGTAGACCTGACCGGCCAGCAGGCCCCCCAGTACCTGCGCCCCGAGGTACACGGGCAGCTGGGACCAGTCCACCGGTCCCCCGGCCGGGCCGGACACCAGCATGGGCCCGATGGTGCGTGCCGGGTTGAGCGCCGCCCCCGTGACCGGGCCCACGGCGACGGCGATGGCGAAGACCGCGAAGCCGATGGGCAGGCCGGCGAAGCCGCCCGGGGCCCGCTGGTCGACGACCCCGAACACGACGAAGACCAGGATGAAGGTGCCCAGCGCCTCCGCGAGGAACGCCTGGGAGGCGGAGGTGGGACGGGCGTAGGCGGCGACACCGAGGCCCAGGTGCACCGCCCGGGTGCCGAGCACGGCGACGATGGCGCCCGCGCCGGCCACCGCTCCCGCGCACTGGGACAGGACGTAGCCCGCCACCTCGCGCCGGGGGATCCTGCCCGTCGCGGCGAGGGCGAGGGTGACGGCGGGATTGATGTGGCAGCCCGATACATGGCCTATCGCGAACACGGCGGCGACCACGACCATGGCGAACGCGAATGCGATCACGCCGAGGTCGGCCATCGTGAAGCTGGTTTTCCCGGTCTTCTGCAGCATGAGGGTGACCGGAATGGAGCCGACCCCGAGGAAGACCAGAAAAGCAGTGCCGAGGAATTCTGCGAGCAGCCGTTGGATATAAGTGTTTTCTTTCATGGATTTCGCCGGAGGCAGCTGCCCCGACCCCAACCCCTCTGTTGTGTGTGCGTCCGGTTGTTCAGCGGGCCCGCTCCGGGACTCTGTTCACGACCTGCGCGGCGGGCGCCGCATGGGGTGCGGAAGGGGTGTCACCGAGCGCCGGGCACGAGGATCCCGCGGCCCTGCAGACGTCCCCCGTCGAGGTCGGCCACGGCGTCGTTCACGGCGTCGAGCGCATACGTCGTGGTGTGCAGCCGCACCTTGCCCTGGGCGGCGAGCGTCATGAGTTCGTCCAGGTCGTTGTAGCTGCCGACGAGGTTGCCGATGACGTTGATCTCGTTCGAGATGATGTCGATGGTCGGCACGTGGACGTGTCCGCCGTATCCGACGACGAAATAGGAACCGGCTCTGCGGAGCATGGCGACCCCCTGGTCCTCGGTGCCTCGCTCGCCCACGAAGTCGATGACGACATGGGCCCCTCGGCCTGCGGTGATCTCCTGTACCGCGGCCACCGGGTCGCTGTCGGCGCGCACGGTGTGGTGCGCACCCAGGCTCTTGGCGAGTTCCAGGGCCGCTTCGGAGGTGTCCACGACGACGATCTCGGCCGCGGTGAGGGCCACCAGGGCCTGGATGCCGATGTGCCCGAGGCCGCCGGCGCCGATGGCGACGACGAAGGCACCGGGGTACAGCAGCGGCACCGCCTTCCGTACGGCGTGGTACGCGGTGAGACCGGCGTCGGCCAGGGCGGCCACGTCGGCGGGCTGGAGGCCGGGGTCGAGCTTCACGCAGGAACGCGCGTTGGTGCGCATGAACTCGGCCATGCCGCCGTCGCAGTCGATGCCCGGGAAGGCGCTGTTCGCACAGTGCACGTCATCCCCGGAGCGGCATGGGCGGCACAGGCCGCAGGTCATCAGCGGATGGAGGATCACGGGGTCGCCGACTGCCAGGTGGGAGACACCGGGGCCGACCTCCCGCACCCATCCGGCGTTCTCGTGGCCCAACGTATAGGGCAGGGACACCTGGGACTTCTCCCGCCACTGGCCCTCGATGACGTGCAGGTCGGTTCTGCACAGACCGGCCCCGCCGATTTCCACGATCACATCCTGCGGAGAAGTGATCCGGGGCTCCGGCACGTCTTCGACAATGGGCCGCCCATGATATTCGTGCACACGTACTGCCTTCATTTCGCACACTCCTTGTGTCTGAATCCCGTAAGCGGTGCGAAGAGATGGTCATTCTTTTTCGGCCACACGGTCAACGGGGTGGCATCTCGCAGATTTCCACCCACCGAGAAAACAGACAGATCACCACAGAGCGCATCGATCGGTGATTCATCGGGCGCGTGGGGGCCTGCGGGGCTCGTCCGGCGCCGTACGCTCGTGTCGCGACGGGGCCCGGCACGAGAAGGGGCCCGCAGAGCACGCACGCATCGAAGAGAGAGCACGATGATCTTCATCACCGCCAAGTTCCGAGTCCTTCCCGACGATGCCGACCGGTGGCCGCAGATCGCCGCCGACTTCACCGAGGCCACGCGCGGCGAGCCCGGCTGCCTGTGGTTCGAATGGTCGCGAAGCCTGGCGGACCCGACGGAGTACGTCCTGATCGAAGCCTTCCGCGATGACGAGGCGGGCGCCGCTCACGTGCAGTCCGCGCACTTCAAGGCCGCGCAGCAGACGCTGCCGCGCCACCTGGCGGAGACCCCTCGCATCGTGAACACGACGGTTCCGCAGGACGACTGGTCCCTCCTCGGTGAGATGGCCGTCGCCGAGCAGGACTAGGTCAAGTCCTCCAGCCGGCCCCGGCTGAGGATCGGCTACGGGGAAGGCGGCCCGCGAGCCCGACCACATCCCGGCTTTCACCGGGTGGATCCTCCACGGGCGTGTGCACCCACGTGCAGGCCCGGGCGGCACGGTGTGGTGGACGGCCGGCGCATACGCGCAACCGGCGACTCAGAGCCTGCCGTTCCGGTGCCTGCTGCAGAGCGTCCCGCAGGCGCCGGTCGGCGGCACCGACCCGCACTGCGGCCGCCCGGCGAGCCTGCTCGGTGACCCGGCACGTGCGGTGGCCTCCGCCCCTAGCTGGGCAGGGGCGGCTGGTCCGCACCCCATCCGGAGGCAGAGCTGGCGATCCTGATGCCCAGCCAGACCTGGCTCGCCCGCATCAGGGTCGCCGCCCGCACGCCGCTGAAGGTCGAGGGTGCGCGCCGGCCTCATCCGGGATGTCGTCCTGGGGAATGGCTTCGTGGGGGCGCCCTATCGGCTTCGGCTCAAAAATGCACGAATCGACGGCCACCTGGATCTTCGCTCCACCAAGCTGTCGTGCACGCTGGAACTCCCACACTGTGAACTCGAGCAGATCGACCTCAGGCAGGCCGAGGCACCGGCCGTGCACCTGACCACCTGTCACCTGACTGGCCCGTACGCGACACAAGTGCGACATGCCCGCATGCGTACGTGCTGACGCCCACGGATGTCTGGTCCGTGGGCGTCAGGGCGTGGCGCGGGGAGCCGGCCGGTCGTGCATTGGCGCAGCCCGGCGTGGCGGTCCAGGAAGTGGCTCAGTACGCGGAGTTGACGTTGTCGATGGAGCCGTAGCGGTCCGCGGCGTAGTTGGCGGCCGCGGTGATGTTCGCGACCGGGTCGGTGAGGCTGTTGGCGGTCCCGTCGACGTGGTAGGCCTTGAAGGTGGGTTCGATCACCTGCAGCAGGCCCTTGGACGGAGTGCCCTGCTGCGCGTTGACGTCCCAGTTGTTCTGGGCGTTGGGGTTGCCGCCGGACTCACGCATGATGTTGCGGTGCAGGCCCTCGTAGCTGCCGGGGATGCCCTTCGCCTTCATGATGGCCAGGGACTTCTTGATCCAGCCATCGAGGTTGTTCGCGGCACCGGCGGCGGAGTCGGTGCGGCTGTCCCGCGAGGGAGCGGCGACGCCGTGGGCGGCCTGCGGTGCCTCGGCGGCATGCGCGGAGGCCGGCATCAGGGTGAGGGCAGCGGCCGCGGCGCCGGTCGTGGCGATGCCGGTCAGCGCGAGGGAGCGGAGGCGGGCAAGGCGGCGGGTGGCGGTGATCGCGGTCATGAAAAAGGGACTCTCCTGTAGGACGTCTTTCGAGGCGCCGGCCGGAAGTACCCGGTCGCGGCCTGCAGGGCGTCGGCGTGAGGCCCTGTGCTGCACGGCGCAGCGGGCGCGTCCGGCGATCAACGCCCGGTCGGCCCCGCGGCTTGCGGCAACGAGAAACATGTTTAGGGGCCCGCCGAGGCCAAGGCAAGAATGTGACGTACTATCCAGCGTCGGAGAAATGAGACAAAGCGGGCATTTAGCGGCTTTCATGCCTGCTTGCCGGAGCGCGCCACTACGATCCCCCTTAGGACGTGACATGGGCCCTATGGGCCGCGTCACCCGTTGCCCGGGTAAATCCGCCCCCGATCCGGCCCCTCGCCCCCCCGAGCGAGCCGGACTCCCCACCCCGTCTGGATCACCGCGCGGACCAGACGAAGACGCCGTGATGCGCAGTGCTGCCAGGTAGACGGTGGCGGTCTTGCCACACCGGGTGGCGAGGCGGCGCCACCCGCCAGCCCGGCCGGCCCGTGCCGATGTACATGCGTGCGAATAATGATCCGATTCTGTCCGGTTTCGACTCTCGGCTCTGACAGGAGGACCGGGACCCGGCGGTCGCAGCGAGGGGCCGTAGGCCGGCATGCCGGTGCGCCAGGTGTCACACCCGACCCCGTTGTGCCGTCTCACGACATTGGTTCCTCGCTGTCAGGCTCGGCGGGCGCAGGACGTGAGGCGATCGGCGAGCGCGATGACGAGGTCGCGGAGTTCATCGGGGCGCTCGATGACAAACGGCCGGTCGAGCGATGCCAGTACCGGAGGCAACCAGTCGAGCCGCTCCGCCCTCAGCTCGACGCGCAGCCAGCGCTCGGCCGCCCGATCCCCGCCGCCCGCGGCGTCGTGTTCCTCCAGGCTCGCAACGCCGGCCGGAAGATATTCACGGATCTGCTCAATCGTCCCGTGGATCCGCAAGGTCACCTCATGCCGGTACTCGGCCGTGGCGAACCCTGCCAACACCCGCTGTGCCGGACCGGGACCCACGGGCGCTTCGAACGAGCCGGGCAGGGTCCGCGCGTCCGCGATGCGATCGAGCCGGAAGGTTCGGTCCTCGCCGATCTGGGCGTCCTTGCCCGTGACGTACCAGCGGCCGGCATGGGCGACGATCCCGTGAGCGTGCAGCGTGCGTTCGCTGCGCCGTCCGTCACGGTCGGTGTAACGGATCGAAACCGGTCGGTGGTGGCGCACCGCATCGGCGATCGTGAGCAGGAGCCCAGCGTCAGGGGTGTCGAACTCGCCAGGCTGGTCCGTGAAGGCGAGAGCTTCCAGGAGTGTGTCGAGCCGGCGGGCGATGTGCCGGGGCAGCACCCGCCGGATCTTCGCCGATGCCGTCTCGCTTGCCGTGTGCTCCCTCGTTGTCAACCCTGCCCGGCGGCCGGCGACCAGGCCGAGCAGCACGGCGAGTGCCTCGTCGTCGCTGAGCATGAGCGGAGGCAGGCGGTAGCCGGGGGCGAGCCGGTAGCCGCCGTAGCGGCCGCGCACCGATTCCACGGGCACGTCGAGATCGATCAGCTGGTCCACATAGCGGCGCACGGTGCGCCCTTCGACACCGAGCCGGTCGGCGAGTTCGGCCACCGTCCGGGTGCCACCCGACTGCAACAGCTCCAGGAGTGTCAGTACGCGGCCAGTGGGTCGAGACATGTCCGCAGCCTAATGCGAATACAGGACCGATTCTGTCCACTATCTCTCCTAGCCTGCGACGTGCACGCCTCCAGCACAGCCAAGGAGATTCCCATGGACTTCGTCTCGATCCGCATCATCACCAGCGACGTCGCACGCCTCGTGGACTTCTACGAGCGAGCCACAGGGGCGCCGGCGACGTGGGCCACCGAGGACTTCGCCGAACTCAAGACCGCGGGCGCCACCCTCGCGATCGCCGGCACCCGCACGGTCCCGCTGTTCGCCCCGGGCTCTGCCCGACCGGCGGACAACCACAGCGTGATCACCGAGTTCCTCGTCGACGACGTGGACCGCGTTCACCGGAACCTGACCGGCTTCGTCACCGACTTCGTCACCGAGCCCACCACGATGCCCTGGGGCAACCGGTCGCTGCTGTTCCGCGACCCCGACGGCAACCTCGTCAACTTCTTCACCCCCGTCTCCCCGGCCGCCATCGAGAAGTTCGCGCGCTGACGCCCCGCACAGCCGCTCACGCGGAAGCCCTGAGGCCCCACGGCTCCCCGTGAACGCGGCCACCGTGTCCTCTCCTTGGGGCTATGGGAGCTCGGGCGGCTGTCGTAACAGCTCTCGGGCCTTCTGTTCTCCTTCGCGCCAGCCGGCACTCCCTTGCCATCCGTATCGGCGGTGGCCCGTTGACGGGCTTCAGGTACCGCCCTTCGGCCCAGGACGTCCACGAGCACGCAGACCAAAGGGTGGCGAGCGTTCGCGTAGGCCATCTCTCTCAGACGGGCCGTATCGGTCGTCGTCACAGCGCAGGTGGAGGGGTGATCCCTCCCCCGCCCGGCGGCGGAATTCATCCACGGGTGAGGCAGCCCCAGTCACCGCGCTGCCCTGCCAAGTTGCGGGCGAACCCTGCGCGGACACCTTCGCCCTGGAGGCGCTCGGACGCATCTTCATCCGCACCCTGCGCGCCTGGGAGCGGTCCCGCCCAAGAACAGCGAAGGGCACCGCTGGAGCCATCATCGGCTTCACTAAGGGATCCTCACCGAGGACCAGGAGAACGTCGCCGACGTCCTGGAGCAGCTGCAGGCCGTCGGTGTGGGTCAGGCCCTCAATGCGCACTCCGCATCGCGCAAGGTCGCACCGCGCCAGGCGCGCGAAGCGCGGCGGCGGGCCCCTGCAGGCATCCCCTCGGGACGGTGCGCGCACCGATGCGGAGGCGGGCATCGTGGTGCGCATGAGAGTGGAGCCCACCGTCAAGCCGGCACCAGGGACGCTCACCTCCTCCTTCTCCCGTTGCAGGCAGACACCAAGGCCGTCCTACAGCGGGAGAGGGCCTGGGCAGGGAACCGGGACGTGTGCCAGCTAACGGGAAGCCCAGGGGCCCTTCGCGCGCCGGCGAAGGCGAGGTGTGCCGGGGTCCCGGAGTCGGCCACGCCGTTCGACGGTCCAGCTCAGCCCGTCGGCGACAGGACCAGTGCGGCGCTGGGAGCGTACGGCGGAGACGGCTTCCCACAAAGGGACGCGGAGAACTCTGCGGGCTCCTTGGACCCATTGCGAGCGGTGTGTGCGGCACGCCCCCGCCGCAGCGCCGTCCGCCTGCCGGTGGTCATCGTGAGCGTGGGCGCTGTTCCTCAGCCTCCTTCAGGAGTTGCGCGTACGGTGTCTGGACCATTGCGCCACGTACGAATGCCAGACCGTATCGGTCGGCAGCCTGCCTCTGCTCTTCAGGATTGTTGAGGTCAAAGTCCTTCCTGTCATCCGGACTCGCGACTTTCACATAAACGACCGGCCTGGGACGATACAACCACCAGACCGTCACACGCTGCCGACCTCGAGTCAAATTCAGCAGCTCACTGCTTTGGGATATGACGGACTGATATCTCAAGTATTCCTTGTCGACGGGCGGAGGCGCCGGAGGCTCGTCATCCTTTCCCTCCTTCTTGAGTTTGCCCCGCCATTCTCCGGACCTTTCATAACTGGCCTCTATTATCATTCTGTCCTGCCTGACCGCGTAAGCTTCGACCTGGGCCGCCACTGCTTCATAGTGACGGCTTCCTGGGTCAGTGATCTCAGCTACCACATCCTCCGAAATTTCCTCCTGCGGACTCAACTCCCGCCCCGGCGGCTTGACCAGCTCGCCAGGTTTGAGCAGTTGGTACTTGTCTTTCGGATCACTCGCGAGCTTGACATGGATCCAATAGATGCTGCCGAGGATGTTGACCGGAACCTGGCCGGAATTCTTGAGGCGTAGACGGATCGGCACGTACATCTTCTTGCCGTCCTCACTCAAACTCGGCTTTCCTATTTCAGCTGCGCCCTGCACCAGCGGACGCGACACAGAGGGAAGGTAGACCTGCGTATACGCCAAGTTGGTGATCACGAGGACGGTGGAGACGATCGCCCCAACGGCAATTCGTCCAGGGTAGCGGAGCACCTTCCACACCCGGCGGCGCCAGAGCATCCACAGAGCGAAGGAAGAGGAGATCAGGAGGACCGACCACAATACCAAACGCGGCTCGTACGTCGGCCTGTCCTTGTTGACGAAGTACATCGCGAACAGCACCAAACCGACCAACAGCTCGACCAACGCCCCGAGCATAAGGGCCGGACCGGAGTATATTACTCTCCGCTTACGCCAATAGTCGAAAACAGCCACGAAGGCGATCACTTCCACGACGGCCATGCACAGGAAAAGGACTCCCGTTACCCGACCAGCGAAGGTGAGAGCATCAAGGGAGTCCTTCACGCCTATCCAGGTGCATATGCACGCAGTCGCCAGGAAGCCAACCGCCATGAGGGTGCCGCTGATCCGCCGCCTCCAATTGCGAGCCGGCCAGACATCTTTGTCTCCACCGCGCCATTCGATGTCGACCTCGGATGGCACACCGGCACGATGCAGGACTTGGTGCAGTTCGTGGGGGCACCACACCTTTCCCTCGATCTTGCCGTCAATCACAACTTTCCGCAGGCCGATGTCGTCCGGTGGCTGCACGATCACAGCGGGCTTGGTCTCCATGACATCAGCCTGCCCCCGCACTTGGACGAATGCGCCTGGAGCACGTGCCCCGGGAGTGCCCAACCGCGCAATGACGGGGACGTAGCCGTCACCCGAATGGAGTAACCGGGTGCGCACCTGGAAACCGTTCGGGAGAAGCTCGTCACGACCGTGTCGCTCGTCCTTGTCGGAGGTCCTGATGCGTACACGACTTCTCGGATTCGTCACCGCCGTGATATTGGCCGCTCTTGGCACCATGACCCCTGTCGCACACGCTGCCGTGCCCACCATCGACGGGCAGACGTGTATGGACGGCGGCGGAACCGTGGAGTACGAGTCCACCAAAGGTTCCTGGATCTGCGTTGACGGCGACTACAACGGCAAACCGATCAACTGAATCGGCTCGCTTCCGGGCAGCGGGACTGGACGAGGAGTCGTGGAGGTTCGTCCACGACCGTCAGGTCAGTGCCTGGTTCGACCACCGCCACCACGCACACCCGCTCGCCCAGGTCCGGGTCTGGTTTCGGTATGGCCGCCACACGAGAACGGGCAGGCGGTAGACGAGGTTCTGGTGAGGCGCGCGGTCGACGAGGGTGGCGCCTCGGCCCGGAGAGGGGCGGACACGCGCCGCCCCGGGCGGCCCCCCGTTATCTCCCGCAGCCCGCGCCCGGGGCGGCGGCCAGCTGTGCGGCGGCGTTTTCCAGCAGGGTGTCCAGGACCACCGGATAGGCGCTGTGGGGCATGCGGGCGGCCAGGAGAGGGGCGGTCGCGGCGATGTTCGGGTAGGACTCGGCGGGCAGCCGGGCGTACGTGGAGGTCCACATCTCCTCGTCCCTCGTCCGGGCCTCCTCCGTCAGGACAAGTGCTCCGGCATCGAGGGCGGCGAAGGCCAGGCTCAGGTCGATGAAGGCGTGGTAGAGGCGGACGGCGGCGGCGTCCGAAAAGCCGGCCGTGCGCAGGATGCCGAGGATCGTCTCGTCGACCGCGATCTCCCGCGGCCGGCCGGTGACCCGGCTCGCGGTCAGCGCAGCGGCCTGCGGGTGGGCGAGGTACGAGGCATGGATGGCCAGCCCGAGAGACCGCAGGTCGGCCTGCCACCTACCGGTGGCGGACCAGTTGTCCCAAGCCCGTCCCATCAGCTCCTCACCGATGGCCCGAATCAAGTCGTCCATGCCCGAGAAGTACCGGTAGAGGGTGCTGGGGTCGGCGCCGAGGGCCCTGCCCAGGCGACGCGCGGTGAGGCCGGCGGTGCCGTGCTCGCGCAGCACCCGCAACGCGGTCTCCACGATCAGCTTCTCCGACAGCACGGTGCCCTGCCGGGTCGGCCGGCGCCTGCGTCGCGCCGACTCCGGCACCACCTGCTTGGCCATGCGGACCACGCCCTCTCCACCGCCGCGACGGCGACTCTTATGCCAACACTGTTGACCTTACATCGCGCCATCCCGTTGCATCAGGGCATCCCAGGGCTCGTGCCCTTGCACAGGAAAGGTGTCTGATCTGACATGCGTGTACTCCTGGTGGGCGCGGGCGGTGTCGGCACGGCCGTCACCCGGATCGCGGCCCGTCGCGGCTTTCTGACCCACATGACCGTGGCCGACTACGACCCGCACCGGGCCGAGGCGGCCGTCGCCGCGCTCGAGGAGCACGGCGACCGGTTCAGCGCCCGGCGCCTGGACGCCTCCGACGAGGAGGCAGTGCGCCGGCTGCTCACCGAGGAGCGCTGCGACGTTCTGCTCAACGCGACCGACCCCCGGTTCGTGATGCCCCTGTTCCGCGCGGCGCTCGCGGCGGGCGCGCACTACCTGGACATGGCGATGTCCCTGTCCGCCCCGCACGCAGAACGCCCGCACGAGGACTGCGGAGTCAAGCTCGGCGACGACCAGTTCGAGCTGGCCGATCGGTGGGCGGACGCCGGCCGTCTGGCCCTGGTCGGCATGGGCGTGGAACCCGGCCTGTCCGACGTCTTCGCCCGGTACGCCGCGGACGAACTCTTCGACAAGATCGAGGAGATCGGTGTGCGTGACGGAGCCGACCTGACCGTGGAGGGCTACGACTTCGCCCCCTCCTTCAGCATCTGGACCACCATCGAGGAGTGCCTCAATCCCCCGGTCGTCTACGAGAAGGACCGCGGCTGGTTCACCACCGCGCCGTTCAGCGAACCCGAGGTCTTCGACTTCCCCGAGGGCATCGGCCCGGTCGAGTGCGTGAACGTGGAACACGAGGAGGTGCTGCTGATCCCCCGCTGGGTGGACGCTCGCCGGGTGACCTTCAAGTACGGCCTGGGCAACGACTTCATCGCCAAGCTGAAGACCCTGCACGAGCTGGGCCTCGACTCCACTGCCAAGGTGTCCGTCCCGGGCGAGGACGGGCCCGTCAAGGTGTCCCCGCGCGACGTCGTCGCCGCCTGCCTGCCCGACCCCGCCGGGCTCGGCGAGCGGATGACGGGGAAGACCTGTGCGGGCACCTGGGTGAAGGGCACCAAGGACGGCGCTCCACGCGAGGTGTACCTCTACCACGTGGTCGACAACCAGTGGTCCATGCGCGAGTACGGTTCCCAGGCAGTGGTCTGGCAGACCGCCGTCAACCCCGTCGTCGCCCTCGAACTGCTCGCCACCGGCGTCTGGACGGGCGCAGGCGTCCTCGGTCCCGAGGCCTTCCCGCCCCGCCCCTTCCTGGACCTGCTCACCGAATACGGCTCTCCCTGGGGCCTGCGCGAGCAGGGCTGACACCACGCAGGCACCGGGCCCCGACGACCACACCCGGGCGGCAATCGGGGTGGCCGCGCGATGGGGCCAGCCCGATGGTGGGGTCCGGGGCAGCCAGTCGGGTGACCAGACGACGGGTACGGCCCGGATCCCGAGATGACGACAGGCTGAAGCCCGCCGGAAAGCAACGACGGAGGCGCCGCCGCGAACGGGACCTTCCCGCGCACCACGGCGACGATCTCGCCGTCCAGCAGCCGTCTCATTCAGCCCCTACAGGGGGCAACGTAGATTTCGGCTGCCCCATCTCGGGAAGCGGCGCGTGGATAGAGTGTCGCCGTGCTCTATTCTCCGATGCCGCTCCAACTCGAAACCGCTCGGCTGACGTTACGTCAGTGGACCGAATCCGACATCGACGCCCATCGCGTGCTCGTCGCCGAACGTGGTGGTGGCATGCCGTCCATTGAGGACAACCGGCGGATGATCGAGGATCAGCTGGCCGCCTCGGCGCTGACAGGAATCGCTCTGCTGCCCGTCATCCGACGCGATGTGGGTGACTTCATCGGGTATTGCGGGCTCACTGTCGGTCGGGCCTCCGTTGACGAGCCGGAGATAGCCTATGAGCTGTTCCGGCGCGTGCACGGGCAGGGCTATGCCACCGAGGCGGCGTCCGCGGTGCTCGACGCGGCGATCGCGACTGGGCGGAAACGGCTCTGGTCGACGGTGCGTCCCTGGAACGCGCCCTCGTTTCGCGTCCTCGAAAAGCTTGGATTCCAGCGCGATCACGTCTCTGTTGACGACAGTGGCGAACTGGTGTGGCTCACTCGTTCCCTGCCCTAGGAAACGCGCTGCCGTGCGTCCCGGCTCCGCCGTGGTACCCGCTCAGCCAGCCACCCGGGAGCCGAAGACCATCCCACCGCTCAGGAACCAACCGCGCCACCGAGCCTACCAACGGTCCGGACATCGCCGAGTGATGTGAGGACGTGGTCTCAACAGGAAGGCACCGTCGCTCGATTCAGCGACGGCACCGCACCCGTTGCACCCGATCTCGTCCGGCCTTGAGCACGAGCAGGGGACCAAGGTGGCTGATGATCCGGACAGCCGCGGACTGCGAGACACCGAAGAGCGGGACGAGCTGCCGCAGTACAGAACCTCGAGCGCCCTCGCCGGCCCCTCGGTGACCTGGTTCAGTCGAACAGAGCAACGACCCCGTTCACCCAGATCGCGAGAAACGCCAGGGCGCCCACCAGGCAGCCGCTGCCCGCCAGTACACCGCCGACCGTCCACGGCTCGGAGGGCGCCTCCTCGTACTTTTCCTCCAGGCCGTCCCGGTAGGAGGCAGGGTCGTCCCAGTCGACGGGGTGCCCCAACTCCTCGGCGCAGGCGGTCCGCACCGCGACGAGCTGCCCTTCGGCGAAAGAAGTGGCAGCCAACGCCTCGGGGCCGCGCCAGGCCAGGGCCTTCATCCGCCACCCGGGAGATCCGTACCGCGCCTCGAAGGCGGCGGTCTCGTCGGCGTTGCGGTCCTCTTCGAGGTACATCCAGCGTCCAGCCTCGGCGGCATCGCCGTAGAGCCGGTACACCTCGGCCAGACGCCGGCGCAGCGTCAAGTCGTACGGGAAGGACGACACGAGACCGCGCAAACGCTGACGCGCGAGGGGAACCCGGCCGGCGGCCAGGTCCGCGTCGACGCGGGCAAGAGTCTCTCCCAAAGGCATGAACACATGATCAGGTACCGCACTGATCCACGTCGACCTGGTTTGCCGCTCAGCACCCGCTCGCTCACAACGGCGTCGGCTGAACCGGCAGCTCTCAGTCGGCCGACACCCACGAAAGCAACTGCCACCGAGCCGTTCGTCGCTGTCGTGTCGACGGCTGCTCGGAATCCGGGTGGAGGGCGTGGTCTTCACAAGGATCACCGATGTCCACAAGCCGTCGGTGAGGGGGGCGGCCGTTAAGCGGCCGGCCCTGTATTCGCATCCAGCGATCGAGGGACTGGGCTCGGTCACAGCCCGGTGGCCAGCCAGATGGTCACCGCCGCGGTGACGGTGAGCCCGGCGTTGAGTGCGATCCGGCGGTCCTCGCCGGTCAGGTGGACGGCGATCGCGCCGGTCTGCAGGAGTACGAAGCCGATGGCCGCGGCCGGCGCCAGCCAGGGAGCGATGCCGGTGAGCGGTGGCAGGATCAGGCCGGTCGCGCCGAGTATCTCGACCGCTCCCAGCGCCCTGATGGCAGGCAGGGGTATGCGGTCGACCCAGGCCATCATCGGTCGGAGTTGATCGCGGCTGCGGATCATCTTCAGTGTGCCTGCGTAGAAGTAGAAGAGGGCGAGCAGTGCCGCGACGATCCAGTAGGCGATGTTCATGGTTTCCGTTCATGGGCCACCGGTTCACGGCGGCCCGTCGATTGCTTCGCTTGCCACAACAGCCCTGGAGGCCCGGTCCGTCGTCCGAGGGACGGCGGACACCGGAAAGCGACGGTGTCACCGCCTTGCCGACCGCAAGGGGGACGGCCCGGCCGGGCCGTGGTGTGCCGTCGGCTTCAGGCGGGGTCGGCGGCGGGCTCGGTCGCGTAGTGGCTCATCGCTTCGATGTTGGCCTGTGGCGTGAGCGGCCGGCCGCTGACGAGCACCTCCTGGAGTTCTCGGAAGTACTGCACGTACAGGTCGGGGGTGAAGGTGCTGAGCAGGACGGCGGGTTGGTCGGTCAGGTTGGCGAAGGTGTGCGGGGTACCGGGCGGAACCATCACGAGCGTGCCCGTGGTGGCGTCGTAGTCCTCGTCCCCGACGGTGAACCGAACGGTGCCGGAAAGGACGTAGAAGCCCTCGTCGTGTAGGGCATGGCGGTGCTGCGGCGGTCCCTGGGTGTGCGGGGCGAGGACGGACTCCGCGATCGCGAGGCGGTGTCCGGTGTGGCTGCCGTCCTCCAGGATGCGCATGTGCGTGGTGCCCAGAACGATCGTCTCGCCGTCGCCGGGACCCACCACCGACACAGCGGGGTCGGTCTGCGGCTCGCTGTTCTTCGCTTCCTCGGTCATGCTCACGAGTGCACCGCCGCGGGCCTGCCCGTGTCCAAGACCCATCCCGCGGCGCCGATACCTCGTGGGTATCGTTGCAGCGTGGAGTTACGGACCTTGCGCTACTTCGTGGCGGTCGCCGAGGAACTCCACTTCGGCCGGGCCGCCGCCCGACTGCACATGAGTCAGCCACCGCTCAGCCGGGCGATCAAGCAGTTGGAGGCCGATGTCGGGGCCCGGCTCTTCTCCCGCTCACCCACGGGGGTCACCCTCACTGCGGTGGGCTCGGTGCTGCTCGACGAGGCGCGGGCTCTACTCGACCATGCCGACCGGGTCCGGGCACGCGTGAGCACGGCGGCCGGCGGCGCGACCCTCACCATCGGCATCCTGGGTGACGGCACCGACCCGGGAGTCGCCAGGCTGGCCGCCGCCTACCGCCGACGCCACCCCGGCATCGACATCCGCATCCGCGACACCGATCTGACCGATCCGACGTGCGGACTGCGCGCCGGACTGGTCGACGTCGCGTTGACTCGATCACCGTTCGACGAGACCGCTCTGACGGTGCGTGCACTGCGGACCGATCCGGTCGGCGTGGTCCTGCGCGCCGACGATCCGCTGGCCCACCGCGACAGGCTGCGGCTGGCCGAGCTGAGCGATCGTCGCTGGTTCCAGTTCCCGCAGGGCACCGACCCCGTCTGGCAGTCGTACTGGAACGGTGGCAGGCCGCGCGAAGGCCCTGTGGTGCGCGCCGTCCAGGAGTGCCTGCAGGCCGTGCTGTGGAACGGTACGGTCGGCCTGGCCCCCCTCGGACACGACCTGCCCGCGGAGCTCGCCGTGATACCGCTGATCGACATGCCGCCCAGCCGAGTGGTGGCGGTGTGGAACGAGGGAGACACCAATCCGCTGATCCGATCCTTCGTCGAGATCGCGACAGCCGCGTACCGTCACTGAGCAACGGCAACCACAGTCGCCCCAACTCGCGAACGGTTCGGAGTCGTCGCGCCACCCTCTCCGCACATCCGCTCATCGCCGATGGCGCCGACGCCCTGATGACGGTCGACGAGCGTCTCGGCCGATCGGCGGTGAACCCGGCGCCCCAGCCACTGTTCGTGGTCGATGGCATGGAACTCGCCTACGCGAGCCGGGCGCACTGTGCGGTCGTCCGCGTCAAGGCGGCGGCAGCCGGGCCAGTTGGCGTAATCGTCCCAGCCCCCGCCCAGCAACTGCCCGCGTCCCGGGTCGTGACTCCTGCCTGCGGTGCGAAGACGCGTATGCCCTTAGCCCACCGGCACGACGAGCTGACGCCGACCACCTCGGCGCCGGACGGGGTCGAGTCCCGACTACGGTGCGGCCGTACCGGTGGAGTTAGTAGAGGGGCAGGTGACCTCCCAGGCCGCCTCGATCATCTGGAAGATCTCGTCCACCGCGGCCTTCGGATCGGCCGCCTCACGGGCCAGCGAATAGGCGTCGATCACAAACCGCGCGATCGCCCGGCAGGCCGTTGTGGTCCGTGACAGGTCGGGATCGGCGGCGATGGCCGCTGCCAACGACTCCGCGTGGCGCAGCCTCATCGACTCCTCGTACCTCCGCAGGGCGGGTGACTCGTCGATCATGCGCCAGATCGGGGCGGCGCTGTCCGCCGTGCAGTGACGCACCAGGGCCTGGATCTCACGGCGCAGTGCGGGCATGAGCGGCTCGTGCGGCGGCCGTTCGGTGACCGCTCGCGTCAGGCGTTGCTCGAAGTCTTCGTCCTGTTCGAACACCAGGGCCTCTTTCGAGGCGAAGTGAGAGAAGAGCGTGGTGACCGCTACGTCGGCCTCGGCAGCCACGTCACGGATGCCTACCGCGTCGTACCCGCGTTCCAGGAAGAGCCGCAGGGCGGCGTCAGCGATCTTCTGACGGGTCAGGGCCTTCTTGCGCTCACGGCGTCCGGTCGGAACGGTCATGCTACGACGCTATCAGGTGCAAATCCATAACAGGTTCAAAAGACTATCCGTTAGTGCTACGGTCGCCGCATGAAGAAGGTGAGCTTCGCCGAGTTCGGCGGTCCGGACGTCCTGCACCTCATAGATGCCGAGGAGCCCCACGCGGGCCCCGGCCGGATACGCATCGCCGTGCGGGCGGCTGGCGTGAATCCCGTCGACTGGAGGATCCGTGAAGGCCAGGTCCTGGGGGCCCATCCGACCGAGTTGCCCTCCGGAGTCGGACTGGACGCCTCCGGGGTGGTGGACGAGGTCGGTGAAGGCGTCGAAGGGGTCGAGGTCGGCGACCGCGTGTTCGGCGAAGGTTCGAGCACGTATGCCGAGTTCGCCGTGTTGTCGGCCTGGGCCTGTATGCCCGAGGGGCTGACGTTCGAAGAGGCGGCCGGCTATCCCTCCGTGGTGGAGACCGCGCTGCGCATCATCCGCGAGGTCGGTGTGCAGTCCGGGCAGACACTGCTGGTCAGCGGTGCGTCCGGTGGAGTCGGATCGGCGGTGCTGCAGATCGCCCGTGACCGCGGCATCAGGGTGATCGGCACGGCGGGCGCCGCGAACCAGGACTACCTGCGGAGCCTGGGTGCCGTCGCCACGACGTACGGCGAGGGATGGGTCGCTCGGGTGCGGGAGCTCGGCCATGTCGACGCGGCTCTCGACGTGGCCGGCTCGGGTGTGATCCGCGAGCTCGTCGAGCTGACCGGGGATGCGCAGAGGGTGGTATCCATCGCCGATCTTGATGCGCCGGAGTTCGGTGTCCGCTTCTCCGGCGTCGCCGGGAGCATGCCGGAAGCGCTCGCCGAGGCCGTCGGCCTCATCTCGCGGGGAAGGCTCCACATCCCGGTCGAGAGGTCGTACACGCTCGCCGAGGCCGCGGCGGCGCACACCGACAGCCAGGCCGGACATACCCGCGGGCGCCGGGTTCTGGTCGTCTGAAGCCAGCGATGCGTCGCCCTCAAGGAGAAGGTGACGGTGACGCCGGCGGGTGGTTTCTGGTCGGTGGGACGCGCTTGGTGGCGCCAACTGGTCACCCTGTCACGCCGCCGACTCTCATGGAATCAACCTCGCCGGCTCGGTCATCGCTGAACTGCCGCCAGCCCATGGGCCCGTCCACACCAATATGGACGACGGCAAGCGTCGGGAGGCCTCCGCTTTCGTCTGGGCCTACGTCACCCGAGGCGAACCCCGGTGCCGGCCGGACCGGACTTCCCCTGGGAACGGCTGGACCAGGGCCGGGCCAAGGTCCTGGTCACCCTCGGCACGGCCAACGCCGACACCGGCGCCCG